>NZ_BMOD01000013.1 GCF_014646895.1 Deinococcus roseus | reverse complement strand
ACTCTGCCCATTTTTGTTGTCTCAGATGAGTTTTTGCTGAATGGGCCAAACAGTCCCGCATAGGTGCAAAATCTCAGTTAACCCGGCCTGTCTGCATCGTCTGCCGGGTCCCTGGAAAGGTTTTGAAAGGAGCCTCCATGACCCTGCTTTTCCTGCCTCAGCTTTCCATTTTCGCTGTGTCTCAGCAAAACACAGGCATTGCCCGTTCAGAAGGAGTATCTCGATGAACATTGTGGCCGTTTTTCCTCACATGGATGATGAAATTGGTTGTGCAGCCACCCTCGCCCACCACGCCCTACAGGGGGATCAGGTGACGGTGGTGTGGACCACCGCCGGAGAAATGGCTTCCCACTTCCGTGGCATGGCCCGCGAAGAGACCTGCCGCATCCGCCAGAAGCAGGCCAGGGAGGTGTGCAGCATCCTTGGCCTGCAGGGTCGGTTTCTGGATTTTGGAGACACCAGGGTGTCGGCTTCCCGCGAGGAAACGGTGCAGCTGGCTGTCCAGTACGCTGAACTTCAGCCAGATGCCATCCTGACCTGGGACGAAACCAGTGTTTTTGGAGCCGCCCACCCAGACCACCGGGCCACTGCCAGAAGTGCTTATGATGCCATCACTTTTTCCAGACTGCACGCCGTGCTGGACGAGGCAGGACGCGAAGACCTGCAGCCAGTCCGCAAACCGGTGCGCTTTTACCAGTACGCCATGTACGACGACATCAAAAGCCCATGGCCGCTGGTGCATGTCTCTCTGGCTGAGGAGGCCGTCCTGAAAGCCGAAAAAGCTTACGACCTGTACGCCGCATGTTATGGCTGGCCGTACAGGGGCACCGACCTCACCGCTGAAAGGAAGCGCATGGGCATGGAGGTGGGGGTGCCTTATGCAGAGCGTTTCATTTTGCGCAGGCCCCATGCACCGGCAGTCGAGCGGCTGGTTTGACGTCTTGCATGCTGTTGCGCTGTTGTTGCGCCCGGCCCGTACAGTGGCCGCATGCTTCCCAACCGAATGATCCACCGCACCGAGATGGAAAACTGGAACGCCCTGTGTGACTGCGACCTCCCCCTGCTGGAAGAAGACCTGTGCGCCCGCCCCTCCCTCCCTTCGCTGGGGGGCCTGCTCCTGAGCTGGATCAGGGGGATGTTCCAGAAACGCATCTCTGCGCTGCCCCCTGTGTCCTCATCCACCAAGTGACTGGACCAGCACATGGTCCACAGTCAGGCCCTGCCCATGCTGAAGGGCTTCCTGAAACTGCCCTGCCGGGAGCCTGGCCCTGACCCACTGGAGCAGCTGGTTGACCCGCCAGTATTGTGGACCCACCGCCCCGGCGTTTTGCACGGTTCCCAGCAAACGGGCAGCCTCGGTGTTGCGGCCCTGGTGGTGACGCACCTCTGCGAGCAAAACCAGGGCATAACGGCGGCTGGAGGGCTCCCATTGCAGGTGGTCCTGCCTGATCCAGTCGAGCACGGCTTTTTCCGCAAGGTCCGTATCACCTTCTGCAGCCTGCAGCACGGCCAGTTCCACCTGGGTGGCCATGGGTGCGCCGACTTTCAGCCGCTCTTGCAGCTGCAGGCTTTGCTCGAAGTGCTGCCGGGCCGTTTGTACGTCGTTGCGCTGGCGGAATTCGATGCCCAGCACATGCTGGGCAGAGGCCCGCAGCACCAGCAGCCCCCCATCTTCCGGGGCCAGTTCAGTCTGGTGCAGGACCTCTTCCAGGGCACTGCGCATCCTGTCCCAGTGTCCCGCTGCCCGCAGGGCATAAGCCAGGTTGATGCACCCATAAGCCAGCCGCCTCGGATCTCCCGCAGCCCTCAGCAACACCAGGGCCTCTTCTTGCATTTTCAGGCCATGGTCTGGATCTTCATGTCGGTAGGTGCGGGCCAGGGCTTGCAGGCTGCTGGCCACCAGCAAGCCATCCGGGGTGGAACGGGCCAGATCCAGGGCCTCTTCAGCCACCCTGCGGGACTCCAGGAGGTCATGGTGCTGCAACACCCACGCCAGCCGCAACAGGGCCCGCACGGTGAGGGGCACGTCTTGCAGCTGCCGGGCCAGGTGCAGGGCTTCGCTGCCAGCGGCCTGCTGTTCGTCCACCCGGTCGAGCGGATCCAGGGCCTCTGCGCATTGCAGCAGCACTTCTGCACGGGCTGACGGCTCGGTGGTCCATTCCAGCTGGGCCTGCAGGGCAGCAGCCAGTTCACTGAGGGCCCCCACCTGCCGGGCCACCTGGGCGGCTTCTTGCCAGTGGGACAGGGCCACCTCGCCCATCTGGGCCAGGGCAGCATGTTTGCCCAGGAAAGCAGGCGGATGGTCGGGCAACACCTCCAGCACACGGCGGTGCAACCTCTTGCGGCGCTCTGGAGGAACATGCTCTAAGGTGAAGCTGCGCACCCGGTCATGCGAGCACAGGTAACGGCCTCCCTGCTCCACCAGCAAACCGGCCTGCAGCAATTCATCCAGAGCGTCCAGGGCTTCATCTTCCCCGAGCCTGGACAGCTGCAGCAGGGTGTCAAAACCTTCGGGCTGGCCCAGCACCACGCTGCACTGGAACAGCTGCAAAGCACAGCCACCCAGACGGCACAGCCGACCTTCAATGGCATGCTCCACCCCACTGGACCGGGTGGTTTCCAGCTGATTTTGTCCCAGAGGGGTCAGCTGGAGGTGCTGGCCCTGCACTTCAAGCAAGCCCTGATCGATCAGGTCCTGCAGCAGTTCCTTGAGGTAAAGCGGATGGCCCTGGGTGTGTGAAAACAGAAAGCGCAGCACCCTGTCACGGTCCGGACCATGAAGCACAGCGGCCCACCCTTGCAGGTCTCCTTCTGCCAGCACCTGCAGGACCATGCGTCTGGGGTGCATGAACCGACCGATCCTGGACCACCAGGGGGTCACCTGGGAGAGGTTCTCCGTGCGGACGGTGGTCAGCACCAGGATCCGCTGGCTGTGCACGGCCCGGGAAAGCACAAATTCCCACACCCCCAGGCTGGACTGATCTGCCCACTGCAGGTCATCGAAAAACACCACCACCGGACGGTCACTGGCCTGCTGCAACAGGTCCAGCAAAGCGTCCCTCAGACGGGAACGGTTCAGTGGCTCACCTGTGGCACCTGGCGATTTCAGGCCCATGTGGCTGGAAAGCTGGGGCCACAACACCTGCAGGGTTCTGAGGTGTTCCGGGAGCATTTCGCGCAGCGGTTCGAGGTCCCCCTGCACCAGGTTGCGCAGCAGGTCCACGCTGAGGGCATCGGGCAAGATGGCATCCCCCTCCTGGGCGCGGGCCCTCAGCACCCAGGCACCCAGCTTTTCAAACCGTTGCACCGCCTCTTCTGACAGCCTGGATTTCCCAATGCCCGGTTCACCCAGGACCATCACCGCCTGTCCCTGCTGGACCCGGACTTGCTGGAACTGCAGGTGCAGGGTTTCCAGTTCACGCTGCCTTCCAGAAAGGGCCACCTGGCCTGACTGTCCAGGTGAGGCTGCAGGTTTCATTTTGTAGGTCTGCAAGGCGTCTTGCACCTGCTGGGAGACCTGAAGGCCCAGCAGGTGCAGGTGTTGCCGGTGCATTTCAAAGGCATGTTCCGCCTCCATGAGCGAAGCTGCGCTGGCCTGCACCTGCATCAACAGCACACAGGCGTCTGGATCTCCAGGGTCGAGGTAAAACCGCTGTTTTGCCCACTGCACAGCTTCCGGCCAGCGGCCCGCCTGGAAAGCCTGTCGGGTGCGTTCAGCCAGCAACAGAGACTGTCGCGCCTGCGCGGTGTGGCGGGTGTGCTGCAACCAGTCTTGCAACAGGCCCTCTTCGGGCACCTCCAGACCGTGCAGCAAAGGACCGGCTGGCAGGTGTGCTTCTTGCAGGTCATGGGTGTCGCCGGGCTGCAACTGCAAACCCACAAGGTTGCCCTGGACCTCCAGGCGGTCTTCCAGCACCTTGCGCAGTTGCGAGAGCAGGTTTCTGAGCGCACTGCGGGCCACTTCCGGTTCGGAATCGGGCCAGAACAGGCCGGCAAGCTGCTCTCTGGCACAGGGCCTGCGTTCCACCAGCAAATACGCCAGCAGCAGCCACGCTTTGCGTGAAGGCAGGGTCAGGGTCTGGTTCTCCCGAATGATCCGGGGACTTCCCAGCAGGTGCAGGTGTAAAGGGGCCATGGATGCTTTCAGTGTACTGCATGCATGAAAGCGTTCTGGGATTCCAGGCAGGATGATGCAGGTTCTGGGCCTGCCTCCTGATTCTGGATCTGAGGCAGTGGGCCCTTTCAAGTGGCCATCTCAACAATCCATGAAAGCCCTTGAAACATTTGTATGATTTTTGACCACTACGCCAGATTCCTTTGCAGCTTTATCTGAGAATCATCCCGATGGACATTCCTTCTGCGTCACCGAGCGTCCCAACGCCGATGAAGCCGTCTTTGAGGCGCGTTTTGGGGGACAAGAAGCGTTCAGACAGTGAACCCAGACCCAAACCCGAGGACCACCCAGACCTGAGTGACAAATGGGTGGGGGCTGGACACCTCAAAGTTGGGGATAAACTCAAGCAGGCCGACGGCACACTCGATGAATTCAAGTATGTCAACACCATCCAGGAAGCCAGAACCATGTGCAAGTTGGAGGTCGAGGAGGCCCACACTTTCTTCGTGGGGACTCAGGGCTGGTTGGTGCATAACCAGGATGGACCAGGTTGTTTCAATCTTGAATTGCGGTCATATTACCTTCTGTTGATTTATTGTTGCACAGCATGTTTTTCTGATTTTCCACAGGCGGTTTTGCATTCAACAGCTTGCCTGAGTCTGTCCATTCCTGTCAGGGCTTGACTTTGCCCAAGGGGCAACCCTCACACTGAAGGGGTGAAAGCCAAAAGCACAGACCTGATCACCATGCAGGCGTTTTCCAACCTGACCAGGCTGTCCCGCAAGGCCCTGCGCCTGTATGACAGCATGGGTCTGCTGGTTCCGGAGCATGTGGATCCGCAGTCGGGCTACCGACATTACCACCCGGATCAGGCAGACACCGCCCGCCTGATTGCGCTCCTGAGGCAACTGGACATGCCCCTGACCCGCATTCAGGAGGTTCTGGATGTTCCGGAACACCAGAAATCATCGCTGGTGCGCAGGTACTGGAAAGGGGTCGAGCAGGAAACCCACACCCGAAAACGCCTCGTTGAGTATGTGTCCAATGTGCTGGACCACAAGGAGATGCCCATGCATGAAGTGAAAACCCGCCAGATCCCAGATCAGATTGTTGCTACCATCCAGCGCCGCGTTTTTGCAAAAGACATTGGGGAATTCAATGGCAATTCCCTGGGTGCCCTGTTTTCCCATCTGGGAGATCAGGTGTCAGGTGCGCCTTTCATCATCTTCCATGGGGCTGTGAACGAGGATTCGGATGGTCCGGTGGAGGTGTGCATTCCCTTCTCGGGTCAGGTGCAACCTGCTGGAGACATCGGCATCCGCATTGAAGCTGCCCATGAGGAGGCTTACGTCACCATCACCAAAGAGCAGTGCATCTTTCCAGAAATCCTGCAGGCTTATGATGCCGTGTCCAGCTGGATCAAAGCAGAAGGCAAGGATTGTTCTTTCTCCAGTCCCAGAGAGGTGTACTTCGCAGATTTCATGAATGCAGGGCCAGACGATCTGGTGTGTGACATTGCCTATCCCATCCGCTGAACACAGCAAAGCAACCCCTGCCTTTCAACGGGCAGGGGCTTTTTATCGTTCAGGGCGTTTCAGATCAGTGAACGCTCACAACGCCCAGTTGTTGTTCAATCAGGGCCTGCAGTTTCTCGTAGTCGGCGTGGAACTGGCGGATGCCCTCTGCAAGTTTCTCGGTGGCCATGGCGTTCTGGTTCATGCCCCAGCGGAAAGCCTCTTCGGTGAGGATTTCATCTTTCTGCACGCCGTCCTGGGCTGCGGGGTCCAGTGCGCGTTTCAGTTCTCCCAGGTCTTCACTCAGTTCTTTCAGAAGCTGAGGGCTGACGGTCAGGCGGTCACAGCCAGCAAGGGCTTCCACCTGGGCTGCGCTTCTGAAGGAAGCCCCCATCACGATGGTCTGGTAGCCCTGGTCCTTGAAGTGGCGGTAAATGGTCTTCACAGAGTTCACGCCGGGATCTTCTGCGATTTCAAAGCTTTCGACCTTCTGGCTTTTCTTGTACCAGTCGGTGATGCGGCCCACGAAAGGGGAGATCAATGTCACGCCAGACTGGGCACAGGCAATGGCCTGTTCCAGTGCGAACACCAATGTCAGGTTGCACCGGATGCCTTCCTGTTCCAGCACTTTTGCAGCCTGCACGCCTTCCCAGGTGGTGGCGATCTTGATCAGGATCCGCTCTTTGGCGACCCCTTCTTCTGCGTAAAGGCCGATCAGCTTGCGGGCTTTCTCGATCATCTTCTCGGTGTTGAAAGACAGTGATGCATCCACCTCGGTGGAGACGTAACCGGGCACCAGTCGGGTCAGTTCAGTCCCGATGCGCACGGCCAGCTTGTCAATGGCGTCTGAGGCAACATGCTCACTGTTGCGCTTTTTGGCCCATTCGATGGATTCGGTGACCAGATGGGCATACTCGGGACGCTGGGCGGCTTTCAGCACCAGGGAGGGGTTGGTGGTGCAGTCCTGGGGCTGGAATTCCTTGATGGCGTTGATTTCTCCGGTGTCGGCAACCACCACAGAATGGGCTTTCAGTTGTTCAAGCTTGGATGACATGTTTCCTCCTGAAAGGGAATTTGGAGTGCCAGACGGCAGAGATCAATTTGAAAACAGGACGGTGCCTCTGGAAACACCCTCAGTGTACGCTGTACACCAAGTGGTGAATGTAATGGAGCATCACGCTGGTAAACCACTGGCACAAGAGAAACCGCTTCCAAAAAGACTTGCCGATCAGGATTTTGAAGCTCTGAATTTTTGAAATTGCAAAAATTCTCAGATTGTCCCTTTTCCCGGTGAATCCCTGGCGTTTTTTTGGCATTCCCCTGATTCAGAATCGGAGAAACTCCTGATCCTGAGGGTGTGGGTGCCAATTCACTGTCCTGCTGAAGAAGCCAGCACCCATTTGTCCAGCCCTCAGGTTTTTCTGCGGGTCTTTTCTTTGCCTCTAGAGGTGGGTGTCACTTGTTGATGCAGGCAGGTTCTACGGTGCTGAAAAAGGGGAGAACATGGACCACCTGACCTTCAGAACAGTCAGGTGGCGGTGTTTCAAGAAGCCCGGTATCATGGACGAACGGGACATCTGACAGAGCAACATGCGCCACATTGCCCACGAAGCCTGCATGGTCGTGGTGGGTGCCTGGCAGGTGCAGCCCTCAGCGCACCACCGTCAACGCTCCGGCCTGCCAGGTGACGTCCAGTTCAATTTTCTTGCTGGCCGTGTCAAAATTGCCGGTCTGGTAACTTCCCGTCACTTCTGCTCCCTCCGCCACCCGGTTCCTTTCAATGGTCACACTGCCTGAAATGAATTTTTGCAGGTTGAGTTTCAGGCCGGTGTCTTTGGGAACAGTGATTTTGAGGTCCAGTGAATCCATTTTCAATTTCCCTGTGAGGGTTTTTGAAGGCAACTTCAACTGGTAATCTCCAGCGGTGTGGTTGATCTCCAGGGTGTTGATGTTCAGGCCCAGCAAGTTGGCGTTCACGTCACTGGCACTGCTCGACAGGTGCAGGTCCAGGGGCAATTTCGGGCTGAGGCCCACCTTCCAGTCGGAAGCAACACTGCTCTGGCTGAGGTAAGCCACCCCATTTTTCACGGTGGGGTTCTTGATCCCCAGGGTGGGGGAGGCTTTTGGGGCAGCTTGCACCGTGAAAGTGCCCGCTTCATGTTTGAGGTGCAGGTCCACCTTCTGGATCTGGGGGGCAGCAGCCACCGGGGCAGTGAGCAAAACAGTCATCATCAGGGTTTTCATGGTTTCTCCTTCACCAGGGGGTGATGCTTACACCATAAACAGGCTCTGCAAGGTTCCAGTCCTGCATTCTTCTGAACTGAAGTTCATCCTTTTTGCATGAAAAGTTCATCTTGCTGTGTGGTCACTGAGGATGGGGGGTTGACCTGGTGATGCAACCCATGAAACGTTGACCTTTTTGCCGTTGAACGCTCAAAAGATGCAGTGCGGCAGGCAACAGGTGCTGAGTGAAGTCATGCATCCTTTAAGGTGCTCCTCCGAAATGAGAACCCACCATAAGTGCTTCCAGACCACAAAAATGATATAAACAGGGTCCATGTGGCGTTTGAAGGATACGGACACCTGGCACGGAGGGAACCTCAAGCTGTGTGTGGTTGGAACTCCAGCTGCCCTCGGACCTGAGCCCTCTGGGTCAAGTCAGCTTCACCAAAAGCGTGTTGGAACCTTAATACAGAAACGCAAGTCTGGTTGATCAGCAGCCCACTGCACCACCCATGGAACAGCAAACCGTCCATGACATTGGGATTTCGAAACTTTGGCACTTGCGTCGCACGGAGGACAGAGGTTTATGAACGGCAATCTCCTGGAAGAATACAACGCCGCCATGCAACAGGGTCTGATGGACAAGCTTTACTTTCTGGACTACTGCAACGAGGTGCACAACATTGTTGATTTTGGAGCAGCAGATGGAAGTTTGATTGAACTGCTGTACAACCGGTTTGGCAACACCAAAAGGTATTTCGCAGTGGACAACAGCCTTGAAATGCTGGGAATTTTACACAACAGGTTCCAGGGCAATCCCTGTGTCAGTGTTGTGGGTGACATGAAAGACCTTCCTTCCATCTTTGGAACGGACAAAACTGCCGTGATCTTATCAAGCGTCTTGCACGAGATCTACAGTTATGGAACGGACCTGAGACAATTCGAAAAAACCATTTTTGGTGGCGGTTTTTCTGATTGTCCAGAGTACATCTTCATTCGTGACATGAGTCTGTCTCGCACAGCAAACCGCCCGATTGACATCAACGACCTGATGCGTCTCAGAACAAAAGCAAACCCCGCAACCCTTCAAGAATACACAGACTTCTGGGGTGAGATTCATTCAGACAGGGACATGCTTCATTATCTTCTGAAGTACCGCTATGAAGACAACTTTGACCGTGAGAACAGAGAAAACTACTTCGCTCTTCCTTATGAGCGTCTTCTGGAAATTGTGGGCAGCAAGTATTATTTCGTGCATCACGAACATTATGTGTTGCCTTTCCTTCGTAATGTCATCTACAGAGACTTTGGCATCACCGTGAGGGACAACACGCATGTCAAACTCATTCTTCGCAGAAAACAATAGAATCCGCAAGCGGGACGCGGAAGAACGCACAGAAAAGGGGGAGCTTCATTGCTGTCCACCCACATTCCCGGCCCCGAACCGTGGCCGGTCATGCACACCCTGGGTTTTTCACTGGAACCTGTGGGCAGTCCTGCCCTGAAGTGAAGGGCAAATGGACCAGGATGCTACCTGGGGACGGAGCAGTAATTCGGACGGACCATTTTGTTGACCCTGAAGGTGTAAGTGATTTGCTGGTTATTGAGGAGCAAAATGCCAGCCATGTCTTTCAGCACCGTTTTGATCTGGGCTTTCTTGCCAGTGGCATGGTGCTTTGTGAAGGCCGGCTCGAGGACCTGGAAAAAAGGCTCCGGGTCTGCTCTGTTCAGGTCAAAGCAGCCCATCACTGCACGCATCGTCAATCCCAGGCTGGCACCCATGGCATCATTTGCTGCCCTGTCTCCGGGTGGGATCAGGGGATGTTTCCACTCAAATTCCTGAATGACCCGTGAGCCGGGCTTCGTTCTGGCGGTGAACGTGGCCTGGACCACCTCGCCCTTTTTGCTGATGGCCCGCATCAGGTACACCACCTGCCTGCGGCCGTCGGGCAGCTGCTGCTGTTTCATGATTTTGAGGCTGCTTCTGGGGTTGGAGAAGGGTTTCATTTCCATTTCGCTGGCCTGGGACCATCCCAGCAGGGCCAGCAGGATCAACACAACTTTAAGCATGCCCCATGTTCGGGCATCTGTGGGGCGACAGGTGCCCGAAATGATACTTTTGACGGCCTTCATGCACGGCTGTATGTGGGTCCCGCGCAGCATCCACCTCATGTTCTTGCACTTCATTCCACACCCTGCTGGTGCTGCAGCCTGGCTCCATTGACCTGTACGGGTGTCTGTGACAGATACCCAACTGCAACTGAAGCTGTGCATTCTGGTGCGCAGGGAACACTGGGAGAACCCCGATGAACAGGTGAAGTCTTCTGGATTCACCTGCGCTTTTGTCCAGAGGTACACCAGAAGTTTGCCAGAGCTTCAATGCAACGGCAAATGCAGGTGTTCTCTGAGGCTCAGCATGCCCTGCACGGTGGGGTTGCCGTTGTCCTGCCAGACCAGATGGTAACTGGTGTGGGTGTGCAGGATGGGGGAGACCCTGGCAGTGCTGGCCCGTTTTCCCTGGCTTTCGGTCACGATGGCGATGCCCAGACCAGCGTCTGCCAGGCTCAGGGCAGACGCTTCAGACATCACCACCTGACGCAGCTCTTTCTGGCGGTGTCCTGCAGGGGCCACCTCATCAATGAAAGTCACCAGTTCCGGGCAGTGCAGAGGATCATATCCGATGATGGATTCCTTCTGCAGCATTTCGGGGGTGAGGGATTGCCCAGCCAGAGGATGCCCTGCAGGCAGCACCGCCACCAGAGGTTCCTGTTTCAAAAGCAGGTGCTGAATGGGGCCAGGAAAGGTCAGGCCCACAATGATGCCAGCGTCCAGTTGCTGGTTTTCCAGGGCGTTCAGTTGCTCCAGAGCGGTCATTTCCTTCAGATGCAGGCGCAAATCCGGGTACTGCGCATTGCAGATCTGGATGAGTTGCGGCAGGATGCTGGCAGTTGCTCCAGGCACATAACCCACCCGCATGGAGCCTGCTCCGCCACGGGAGACCCGCTGGGTGAGCTGGATGGTTTCTTCCAGCTGGGTCAAGAGGGAACGGGTGCGCGTGTAAAAGACCTGCCCTGCAGGGGTCAGTTCCACCTTGCGGGAGGTGCGCAGGAACAGTTGCACCCCCAACTGGTCTTCCAGCCGTCTGATGGCCTGACTGAGCGGCTGGGGAGCGAGGTGCAGTTCTTCGGCAGCACGGGCGAAATGCAGTTTCTCTGCCACCACCACAAAATAACGCAGCAAACGGATCTCGATCATCATGTAGATGATAAGTGATGATGCTGCAGGAAAATAGTGATGGACATGCATAAAGTGGAAGTGTACCTTGAAGGCAGATCCAGCAGAGCAGCCCTGCAAACCAGAACGCTGCTCCAGAAAGGCTTCCATGACTTCTCAGATTCAACCCCTGGTGATCATCGGTTCGGGACCTGCCGGACTGACCGCTGCCCTTTACGCTGCCCGTGCCCGCCTGCATCCTCTGGTGATCCGTGGACAGACCCCCGGAGGCCAGATCACCACCACCGAACAGATCGACAATTTCCCTGGTTTTCCAGACGGCATCAGCGGTTTTGACCTGGCTGTGCAGATGGAGCGCCACGCCCAGAAATACGGAGCGCAGTACCTGGATGCTTTTGTGAGCCAGGTCCGTCTGGAGCAGCGTCCTTACCTGATCCACACCGACGATGGACAGCAGATCCGTGCAGACCAGCTGATCATCGCCACCGGAAGCACCCCGAAAACACTGGGCATTCCTGGTGAACGGGAGTTTCACAACGCTGGTGTCGAGCACTGCGCCACCTGCGATGGACCGCTTTATGCAGGCCAGACTGTGGTGGTGGTGGGAGGGGGAAGCACTGCCCTGACGGATGCACTGCAGCTTTCCCGTTATGCAAAAGAAGTGCTGCTCCTTCACCGTTCAGGACAGTTCCGTGCTGAAAAGGTGTTGCAGGAACAGGTGCAGGCTGCACCCAACATTCACCTGCATTTACACACCAGACTTCTTGAAATTCAGGGCTCTGATCAGGTGGAACGGGTTTTGATCGAAGACCTGCAGAGCCAGCAGACCCGCCTTCTGCACACCAATGCTGTTTTTGTGTGCATTGGGTCCACGCCCAGCAGCCAGCTCTTTGCAGGACAGCTGGACTTCACCCCTCAGGGACACATTGTTGCCGACCAGAGGGGCCGCACCAGCAAAGCGGGCGTTTACGCTGTTGGGGAAGTCACGGACAGCCCCTACCGTCAGGCCGTCACCAGTGCAGCAGAAGGCGCACGTGCCGCATTAGAAGCCATTCACACTGCACCTGTTCTGGAAAGGACCACCCCATGACCCAGATGACCCAGCACGCCCAGCAAACCGCACCCACCTTTGAAATCCCTTCCAGCCAGGGTGTGCAGCGTCTGGCAGACCACCGCGGCAAATCCAAAGTGCTGCTGTACTTCATGCGGGAATTCAATTGCCCCCTGTGCATGCGCAGCGTGATGGCCATTCACCGCATCCACCCCCTGCTCAAACAGAAAGGCGTGCAGGTGATCGTGATTGGCGGAGGAGACGAAAAAGCCGCCACCACCGTGGCCCAGCGCTTCCAGTTCCCTTTTCCCATTGCTGCTGACCCGGAGCGCAGCGTGTACCGCGCCTACAGCCTGGAGAAAACCCTGGGTTTCCTGCAGTGGAACGGCACCATCCTGATTGACCAGAGCGGAAAGATCATCTACCGCAAGGTTTCCCAGCGTCCGGGGGGCAGTTTCGATCAGGCCGAACTTGAAGCGCTGCTTTAAATTTCACTCAGCCAGCTGGGGGACCCCTGACCCTGCAGAATTCCTCAGAATCAGGGAGCAGTGGGCCAGCTCAAAGGTGGCAGGCAGTTCGGGGTTTTCTTTGAGCTGCAAAACCCGTTCCACAGCCCAGCGTCCCATGTGGTAGTAGGGAATTTCCATGGTGGTCAGGGCGGGCCTCAGGTGCGCAGCGATGATCTCGTGGTTGTCGAAACCCACAATGGCCACATCGTCTGGAATCTTCATGCCCCGCTCTTTGATGGCGTCATAGGCCCCCATGGCGATGCGGTCACTGGCGCAAAAAATCGCTGTGGGAGGCTGGGAAAGCGAAAGCAGGCGGCTGGCATTGTCATAACCGTCCCGTTGCCACCATCCGCCTGAAACCACCAGTTCACGGCCAGTGGAAACCCCGGCTTCGGTGAGTGCCCTCAGGTACCCCTGATGCCGTCCCACAGCTGCTGGAAACCGTGCAGGCCCATTGATGAACCCGATGCGGGTGTGTCCGGCCTCGATCAGCACTCTGGTGGCCTCATATCCGGCCTGTTCTTCATCTGGAACCATTGAGGAAATGCTTTCGTCCGGGGAACTGCAATCCACCAGCACGGTGGGAATGCCCCTTTTGAGGTCAGACACCTGTTCCTGGGTCAGCCTGCGGTGGTGCACGGCAGCAAAAATCAGGCCGTCCACGCCCCGGTTGATCATGGTGTCGATGGCGATTTTCTGCAGGGCATCGTCTTCATCGGTGTTCATGATGAAAAGCATCTGGCCATGCTTCCAGGCGGCTTCCTGCGCCCCTTTCACGATGTTTCCGGCGTAAGGGGTGGTGGAAATCCGGTCCGTCATGAGACCGATCACACTGGAGGTGCCAGACCGCATCAGCCGTGCAGCGTGGTTCGGGTGGTAGCCCATCTCATCGATGATTCTGAGGATCCTCTGGCGCAGCTCATCCCGCACGTTCGGATCGTTGTTGGCGACCCGTGAGACGGTCTTGAAGGACACTCCAGCAACTTCTGCAACGTCTTTGAGGGTGACTCTGCCGTTCTTGGTCATGGATCCAGTCCTTTTCCTGGGGGTTTTCGATCGTTTACAACGTTGTCAAACAGTATAACGCTTTGTGCATTGCAAGGTGCAAGGGGGAAGTGCCGAGGGTGAAGAGCAATGCGCCGAGGGCCGAGGGCCGAGGGCAAACCCAGGGCTTATGCTGAAGCTTTCAGACATGAAGCAGGTGATTTTATGCCATCTGGGATGGCTTGATGGTTTGACAGGTGAGTCCCCTTAAACCACGATGCTCTCAGCTCTCAGCTCTCAGCTCTCAGCTCTCAGCTCTCAGCTCTCAGCTCTCAGCTCTCAGCTCTCAGCTCTCAGCTCTCGGCTCTCGGCTCTCGGCCCCAAAAACACACAACCCCGCCGTCTCCAGCGGGGCCTCTCTGCTTTCACTTGTCCCAGAGCCCGTGTTCAGGCCAGCGTCTGGGCAGGCGGTCTTCCACAGGGGGAAGTTCCGGGAGGGGTTTGTGGGGCTCCAGCTGGTACCAGTAGCCCACGCTGGAGTAATCGTTGCCCTGGTCATTGGCGTGGCCGTGCTCGATGGTGACCCGGATGGATTTGGAGAAGCGGATGGGGTCTTCGATGTGCCAGCGGTACAAACTCCACTTGCCGAAATGCTCCTGAATGTCGCTGCCCAGCGAGATGCCGTGGTAGGGTCCAGCATATTCGCCACTGGGGAAGCCCCAGGCGCAGTTGAAGTAATCTTCGGTGCCGGTGCCGTGGATCTGCGGGGGCCAGGATTCGCCGTCCACGAAGATCATGTCGTCCCCTTCTCCGGGCCAGGTGTAGACCTGATTTGAAGCGTCGAAGTTGTCGATGTTGAGCACGCAGCCCACATAGTGCCCCTCGCCTTCTGCATCCAGAATCACGTAGTTGTCGTCTCCAGTGGTGTTCAGGCCGGGGAGGTCCCAGGGAGCAGGATTTTCCTCTGTGGCTTCGTAGACCACGGGTTCGCAGGGGTTTTCGCGGTGCCAGGTGGCATGGAATCGCCCGAGGTCTGCGGGGGCCTCATCGGTGTAGAGTTCGTAATCGATGTAGAAGAACAGGTTCTCGATGGGGCTTTCCGATTCGTTGATGATCTGGATTTTTGCGCGGCTTCCGAAGGGCATAGGGAAGTAGCAGTTCATGGAGGCTGCAAAGGGACCCTTGGGACCTCTGCGCTCTCCGAAGACCATCGAGAGGGGCAAAGACACGTAGTGTTTGCAGGTGGCGTGACCGATTCCGAAAAAGTCTCCGAAGGGCACCCGCACGCTGGGGTTCTCCTCGCCATCCCAGTACATTTCCAGCACCAGTTTGCGCAGGTAGTGGGGGGCGTAGCAGCGGGTGGTCATCCAGATGTGCTTGATGCATCCAGTCCCTTCGCGGTCGATCAGGACTTCGGTTGCGCCTGCAGGGACCACCCGGAAGTCGCGGTTTCCGCCCGTGCGGTCGTAGCTGGATTCTCTGAGGGTGCGGGCTTTTTTGACAAAGGGGAGCCCACCGAGCGGGCTGTTCGGGTTCCAGACGTCCATGTTTTTCTCCTGGGGGTAAGAAGTGACAAAGCCCAGACATGAGTAAAGGAAAGGGGTTGTCCTGGACCCAGTGGCTTGCTTTGTTGCCATCACCTTAAACCCGAATTGACAACCTTGTCAATGGTCTCTGTCTTGCTGTTGACAACCTTGTCAATTGGGTCTATAGTCAGGTCCATAACCACAACCCAGCGAGGGCCAGAACCCACCTGCCCCTCTCCAGAGGAGTCTGTCATGAAACGCACCAGACCACTGCTGTCCCTTTTGTCTCTCGCCCTGCTTGCCCAGGCCGCCCAGGCCGAAACCCTCACCGTGCTGGTGGAAGGGGGAGGCTTCCAGTTGCAGGAAGCCATCGCCAAAAAATGGGAAAAAACCACCGGAAACAAAGTCACTTTTGTGAATGTGCCCTACGCCGGGGTGCTGGAAAAGCTCTCTGCAGAGATGGCTTCCGGTAGCGCTTCATTTGATGTGGCGACGGTGGATGTGGCCTGGCTTCCCATGCTGCAGGGTTTTGCAGAACCCCTGGACAGCCTCTTCACTGCAGCGGTGAGGAAAGACATCTTCCCGGCTTTGTTGGCAGATGCCCAGTACGGCGGTCACTACATTGGCATGCCCACCTGGACCAACGCCGAAATCCTGCTCTACCGCAAAGACCTCTTTGCAGACCCCAGAAACAAAGCAGACTTCAAAAAGCAGTTCGGATACGACCTCAAAGTCCCCACCACCTGGAAAACCTTTCAGGATGCTGCAAAATTCTTCACGCGGGACACCAACAAAGACGGCATCATCGACCTGTACGGCACCGATGTCAAAGGCAAGGTGGAAACCGAATTCCTGGCCTACGCCCTGCAGGCCGGAGCGAAGGGCCTCTTTGTGGACGACAAAGGCAACGCTTTAAAGCAGTACCGCAATGAATACGTCTCTGCCCTGAAGTACCTGACCGACCTGTACCGCACCCAGAAGGTTTCCCCTCAACCCCTGGATGTGGACTGGAACGCCGCCCAGCAGCTCTTTTACCAGGGCAAGAGCGCCATGACCATCTTCTGGGCACATGCCTACAAGCTCACCCCCGAAGACTCAAAAGTGGAAGGCAAAGTCGGCGCGGCCCCCATCATTGGAGGGAAGTCAGGCGCAGCCGCCATTGCCGGGTCCTGGTACAACATCGTGCCAAAGACCTCCAAAAAGAAAGCCCTGGCAGAAGAATTCGTCAAGTTCGCCTACCAGAACAACGTGCTGGGTCTGGATGCCCCACTGGGACTGGCTGCCCGCAAATCCGCCTTCGCCTCCTACCAGAAAAAACCCGGTTATGAGCACCTCTCTGCCCTGATCAAAACCCTGAACTTCAAGAACACCGCCGGACGCCCCAGGGTGGAAAGCTGGCAGCAGATCACCGATGAGGTGCTGGTCCCCATGATCCAGGACGCTTTCTCTGGCAAGAAAACCCCCGAGCAGGCCGTGGACTGGGCCCTTTCCGAAGTCGAGAATTACCGCTGATGGTCAGCCGTGGCGGCCAGACGCACACCCGTCCCCGGAAACCCCGGCGGGGCCTCTCCGATCAGAATTACGTCCTCATGCTGCTGCTGCCCGCCGCGATTTTCATTGGCATCTTCATGCTCTATCCGCTGGGGATTCTGGTGTACAACAGCTTCCAGCACATCAAACTCACCAATCCCGACAGCAGCACTTTCGCGGGCCTGCAAAATTACCTGGAACTCTTTTCCTCCAGTCGGGTCAGAACTTCGGTGGGCAGAACCCTGCAGTACACCGCTGTCACCCTGCTTGCCGAATTCCTGCTCGGGTTCACCTCTGCACTGCTTTTCTCCTTCCTGGGCAGGAAATCCGACCTGATGCGCACCGTCTTCCTCTTCCCGCTGATGATCTCCCCCCTGGTGGGGGGGATCCTGTGGCGCTTCATGCTGATCGACAATTTCGGCATTGTGAACTGGGTGCTGTACTGGATGCACCTGATCAAAACCCCCAACGACATCAACTGGCTGAGCAGCCCTGACCTGGCCATCTACTCGGTGACTTTGCCCGATGTGTGGCTCACCACCTGCTTCGTTTCCATGATCCTTTACGCCGGGCTGCAGAACATCCCTGTTGAACTCAAAGAAGCCGCCAACATCGACGGAGCCAGTCCTTTGCAGGTGTTCATGCACATCATCCTGCCGCTTTTAAGGCCCGTGATTGCCGTGGTGCTGATCTTGCGCGGCATCGACGCAGCCCGCACCTTCGACATCATCTGGGTGATGACCGGAGGCGGCCCGCAGTTCTCCACCGATGTGCTGAGCCTGCAAATTTACCGCGAAATGGTGCGTTACGGAGACCTCGGGTCCTCTTCTGCCACCGCGACATTGTTTCTGGTGGGCTTACTCATCGCCAGCCTGACGCTCTTTTTCTCCATCTGGAAGCCCGGAAAGCACTGAGGAGGATGCCATGACCCCCCGCCTGACCCTGCAATTGATCGCTGGATTTGCCATCCTGCTGTTCCTCTCCGCCTACGTGTTTCCCTACTTCTACCTGCTCTCCACCTCTTTAAAGCCTGCAGTGGACGCCATCACCGTGCCGCCCACTTTGCTGCCAGAGGCCTTCAGTTTGCAGAATTACCTGACCGTGCTGGCCAACCCTGGCACCCTCAAATCCTTCTCCAACAGCCTGATCATTGCGCTGTGCAGCACGCTGCTTTCCCTGGTGCTCTCGGTGCCAGCAGCTTACGGGATCACCCGCTATTCCACCGTTCCCGGCAGGCTTTTTCTGGTGCTGGCCCTGTGTGCCCGCATGATTCCCTACATCTCCATCGGGGTGCCCCTGTTCAATTTCATGAAGAACCTGCACCTGATCGACACCCACCTGGCGGTGATTCTGGCCCACACCACCATCAATTTGCCCTTATCGATCTGGCTGATGTGCAGTTTCTTTGAAGGCTTCCCAACCGCCATTGAAGAAGCCGCACGGGTGGATGGTTGCTCCCGTTTCGGTGCCCTGATCCGGGTGATTGTGCCTGTTGCGAGTGGAGGCATTGCGGTGACCGCGATTTTCGCCTTCCTGACCTCCTGGAATGAGTTTCTGTTTTCGCTTCTCCTCACCACTGTGAATGCCAAAACTGCCCCCATCGCCATCGCAGAATTCAACACCCAGTACAGCGTGGACTGGGGGGCCATGGCGGCCATGTCCATCCTGTTTTCCCTTCCGGTGATGCTGTTTTCCTTCTTCATGCAGAAGCGCATCGTGTCGGGCCTGACCATGGGAGCCGTGAAGCAATGATTCAGGAAACCTCAGTCCAGGCGCTGTTTCAGGAGCAGCACCGCCCCCAGTACCACTTTTCTGCTGCAAAGAACTGGCTCAACGATCCCAACGGCCTGATCTTTTTGAACGGGGAATACCATCTTTTTTACCAGTACAACCCTCACGGCACCGACTGGGGCAACATGAGCTGGGGACACGCCGTGTCAAAAGACCTGATCCACTGGGAAGAGTTGCCTGTGGCCCTGCAAGACGATGGGGAAACCATGGTTTTTTCAGGAAGCTGCGTGCTGGACCAGGAAAACACTTCTGGGTTTGGCAGTTTGGAAAACCCACCCCTGGTTGCCCTGTACACCGGACACCAGCGCAGTACGGAAATTCAGGTGCAGTGCCTCGCTTACAGCCTGGATCAGGGCAGAAGCTGGACCAGACACGGCACCGTTCTGGATGAGCAAAAAACGGCTTTTCGGGACCCCAAAGTGTTCTGGCATGAAGCCTGTAACTGCTGGGTGATGTTGCTGGCCCTCCCAGAAGACCACCAGATTGCCTTTTACCACTCCGATGACCTGAAAAACTGGACCCTGCAAAGCCACTTTGGACCCACCGGTCACACCGGAGGCATCTGGGAGGTCCCGGATCTCTTCGAACTGGAAACCGAACAGGGCAGCACCCACTGGGTGCTCAAAGTGGATGTCTTCCCCGGAGGACCGCATGGCGGATCGGGATGCCAGTACTGGGTGGGGCACTTCGATGGTGAAACTTTTGCGCCCACCCAGGATGCCAGATGGGTGGACCACGGCAAGGACTTCTATGCTGCCCTCAGTGTGGCCAACCATCCCGAACGCACCGTCTGGCTGGGCTGGATGAACAACTGGCAATACGCCAGAAAACTGGACTTTCATGCCTGGAACGGCCAGATGTCCATCCCCAGAAGCCTGTCTCTGAAAAGCGGTGAAACCGGACTGGAACTGGTGCAGCATCCCATTTCTGAACTTTCTCAGTTGCGCCTGTCCTCTCAGCGCTTGCCTTCCCCCACCTTGCAACCCCATCAGGAGGTGCTGCTTCACGCCCAAGGGCACGCTGCACTGGAACTGCACCTGGAAATCCAGCCCCAGGACACTGCAGAATTTGGCCTCAACTTCCGTTTTTGTGGGTTTCTGGAAATGCAGCTGGGTTACCAGCAGGACGAGCTTTTCCTGCGCAGAAACAGTGCCTTTCCAGAAGAAGGCTTCAATGGCCTCCACACCGCACCCCTCACCCTGAAAAACGATCCCCTGAAGCTGCGCATTCTGCTGGACTGGTCTTCCATCGAGGTTTTTGCAGAGGGCGGGCGGGTGGTGTTTTCCGAGGTGCTGTATCCCAATTGCGGCCCGGTCAGCATCTCCTGCTACAGCACCCGTGGAACGGTGCAGGTGCTCTCTGGGATGGTGTGTGAACTGCAAAGTTACCGCTGAGCAGGGACAAAGGGTCCAGCAACCAAAAAGGGAAGACCGCGTTTCGGGTCTTCCCTGGAATTCTGGATTTTCAGCTGTGCATGATGCGACCATTGAAATCCAGTACCCACTCGCTGCCACTGGAGGGCAAAAACACCTGGTCTGATTTCTGGTTTTTCTCCAGGTGCTCCTGCACATCGAGCACCACCCGGTACTTGGATTCAATGCTGTACAAACGGGTGTTCTTGTCATACTCGATCCACAACAACCCCACTTTTTCGGCCACCTGGTGTTTGATCTGGTGGAAGTAATTCTTGGCCTTGATGGGATCCAAATCTTCAAAAACATGGGTCAGGATGCTGTTGAGGGAGACTTTCTTGTGCAGCAAGATGTAAACGATGAGCTCCAGGGATTTGCTGAGGGGCAATTTGAGGTCCCGGCCATTGTACTGGATGCGTTCTGTGCCCAGGGTCTGGATTTCCAGCTGGTTGCTGCTCACCTTGGGGAGCAAATCCGGGTATTTGACGTTGATGAAATCAAACACCTCTTCAATGATGATCCAATCTTCAAAAGTGCCGTTGCACTGGTCTGTGCGAACCATGAACTGCACCAGTTCGTCCACAGCGGCTTCAAAGCGTTCCGGGAAGTGCTTGCGGAACACCTCGCAGCGGTACATGTACACCCGCATGGTTTCCAGCAAAACGTCACTGGATTCTGCGTAAGCCAGGGCTTCATCGCTGAGCCGGAGGGCTTCCTGTGGGGTCAGGGAGTCATCCATGTAAGCCAGCTGACACTTCAGCACGCTTTCGTCGATGCCAGCGGTGGCATGGGGCTTCATTTTGTTGAGCATGACCCACATTTTCTGTGGCATCTTCAATTTGTAGTAAATCATGGACAGGTACCCATAAATGATGCTCAGGTTTTCCCTCATCACAGCCTGCCTGGCTCTGGAGAGGGCCTCTTCAAAGTACTTGCGGGCTTCTTGAAGTTGTCCATAACACATGAAGATCCGACCAATGGACACTGTGGAAATCACGACGTGGCGTGGATTGTTGCTGCCCTCAATGATCTCCAGGGCCAGATCGACCATGCCGTCCAGATCGGTGTTGTCCAGGTTGGTCAGCATGATGATCAATTTGATTTGCCATTTGTATTTGGTCTGGCAGAGTTCTTCTGCCCTGGACAGGTAATAAACCCGTTTGTCTTCGTTGCCCACTGCTGCATGCAGGTTGGAACACATCAACAGGACTTCAGAGGCATAAAACTTGAATTCAGGGGCGGTCTGAATGACCTGCCAGCTTTTCTCAATGTTCAGCAGGGCCACCTTGACATTGTTGTTTAAAGAATGCACCAGGGCGAGGTTGCGGTACCAGATGGCCTGATTGAACTTGCTGAACTGGGAGACATCCAGGGTGTTGACCAGTTGCCACATCTCTTCGGGTTTGCCCAGCATGTAATGAAGCGGCACCAGATCAATCTGGGCTTCTTCATAGCCCATTTCAATGGCCCTGAGCAGGTGTTCATAGGCCCGTTCACGTTGCCCCAGAATCGCACAGCACAGGCTCATCCAGCGTTCGTCTTGCCTGGTGGGTTTGTCCAGCGTGTTGTAGAGCTGTTGTCCCAGTTCATGCTCAAACATCAAATGGCAGAGTTGCAGGTCACATTCGGGTTCAAAATCTGGCTCAATGGTTCTCGCCTGTAAACGCATTTCCTGAAGTTGTTGTTGCAGTGTTGACATGACATCCCTTTCCTGTCCCATCTGAAGCGCACAAACGGCCCGGTTCCTGGTCCCAGATCAAGCTCTGAAAATGGATCTGGGCGGACACATTGAAATGTATTGTCAACCATTGAATACTTGATGTCCTGCAAATGCATTGGGCTTGCATGCCTGATCATTCAGCCCATCTCGCTGTTTTGAAAACATGTGCTGCCAGCGCAAGAGGACAGTGAACATGTTGAGATGAAGCAGGCAAGAAAGGCATGCCCATTTATTTTAAAGGGTTTGGGATGAAAGTCATCTGAGCCATTTAGAACAATGCCAGAGAGGTTCTGGCTTGCCTTTCCGGGAGAACCACATGGAAATGCAGAAAAACGCAGGGGCCATGTGGCCCCTGCTGCAGGTGTTGTGCCCATGATCGCCATTTTCGCTTTCCTGACAACAGAGACTGTCATAACAGCTTGTTTTTGATTTTTTCTCCAAAGGTGTAACAGGGTAAGTATCCTGACAGGCTGTTTTCGTTACCCTGAATTCAACCCATCCAGGTTTCGGTGCATCCAGATGTGCCTGTTCTGGTCTGCCTGTGCTGGCAGACCCCGGGGAGGAATTGCAGCATGAAGAAAACCCGCTGGACCCCCACCCCTTCCCACCGCATTTCTGTGGACCTCAAAGCCTGCTGCCGCATGTTTCAGGTGCCCCTGTGGCTGATGACCCTGGACGGACAGGTGGAGGAAATCAGCGATCAGGCCGTGAAAACCCACCAGCTCAGCCGGGAGAACCTGATCGGGCATCCCATTTTTGTGTCCTCGGTGTGGGAGGCCCGCACCCTTGCCCTGTTGCAGCAGGAGGTGCAGCAGTTCAGCCACAGCAAAACCCTGGACCTCACCCTGTCTGATCCAGATGGCATTTTCAGGACCTTTCAGTTCCGTCTGGAAGCCGTGGTGCACGATGGGAACCCGCTGGCTTTGCTGCTGTATCTGGTGTCTGGTCTGGATCCGGCGGTGGCTTTGCAGGAGGTGTGCGAGCAGAGCGACCTGGGGCTGGCAGTGGTGACAGAGCAGGGTGAAGTGGTGTGGCACAATGCGGGTTTCCTGCGCCTTTTGCAGCAGGGTACGGCTGGACTGGACGCTTTGCAGGTGCAGCATTTCCCTGAATTGCCACTGGACCTCGCCGCCACACAGCCGTTCAGTCGCACCCTTTCCCTGAAACGGGGTCGCCAGGTCAACTGGCTGCACCTGACTGGAAGCCCGATGGTCCTGTCAGGTCAGAAGCACCTGTCTGTGATGCTGCAGGATGTCACCGCGTTCCAGCAGCAACTGGCAAGGCAACAGGTGCAGGAGGTGCAGGTGCAACTGGCGGTGTCTGCAGGCAGCATGGTGCCCTGGACGCTGGACGTGCAGAGCCAGGCCTTGCAGTTTGATTCGGTGATGGTGCCTTTGCAGCCAACCTTTTCCCTGACCCTGGACAGCGGGCTGGACTGGATTCACCCGGAAGACCAGGAAAAGGTGCGCTGGACGGTTCGGCAGGCCCGTTCAGGATTGCCCTTTCAGGTGGAGTGCCGCCTGATGCTGCCCTCGGGCGGAATCCGGCAATTGAAGATCTCTGGTCAGCAGGTTGTGCAGGCCGGCCGGGAGGTGTTGGTGGGCTGCTGCTGGGATTTTACGGAACAGCACAATTTGCAACAGGAATTGCAGGAAGCGTACCGCATCGCCCAGTTCAGCCGCTGGAGGGTTCACCTGCCTTCAGGCACGCTGGAATGGAACGCTGAACTGCTGCACCTGCTGGGTTTGCCCGCTCCCCTGCCAAAAGAACATTGGGAGCAGGTGCTCACCCCGCAAAGCTGGCAGCGCCTGCAGGACCTGAAAAACGCCTTGCAGAAAGATGCCAGCCAGAAAGACACCAGCTACTTTCAGCTGGATCTGGAGGTGCACCTCCCTGAACAGCCCACCCTGTGGCTGAATGTGCGGGGCAGGGTGGTGTGCACTGTGCAGGGTCAGCCCGAATTTGTTCACGGCACCGTGCAGAACATCACCGAAATGGTGCAGGCCAGACAGCAAATGCAGGCCCTCTCACGCCGTCTGGTGCTGGCCACCGAAACCGGAGGCATCGGCATCTGGGAACTGCACCCCCACAGCATGGAACTGGAGCTCGATCCCACCCTGCAGGAATTCTTTGGGGTGCAGCAGGCCCACGGGCACATCACCCTGGACTTTTACGCCTTCAGTGAGCGCTATGTGCACCCCGACGATCAACCGCTGCTGGAAGGCATTTTTCGCCGTCTGACGGCAGAAGAAGGACGGCCAGAGACCACCCAGAGTGTGGATTTCCGGGTCAAATCCCTGCTGGGTCAGGAGAAGGTGCTGCGCTTTTACGCGCAGGTGGTGCAGGAGAACACCCACAGGCGCATTCTGGGCACCGCCCAGGACATCACCGAGCAAAAGCAGGCCGAGCAGCGCATCCGCCACCAGGCCCACCATGACCCCCTCACCGATCTGCCCAACCGCCGCCTGTTCTTCGAGTTGCTTTCCCAGCAGGTCCGGGAGCATGCCCGCACCCAGGAGAAATCTGCCGTGCTGTTCATTGATCTGGATCGGTTTAAAGAGGTCAACGACACCTACGGGCACCAGGCCGGAGACCAGCTTTTGCTGGAGGTCACCCGCCGCCTGAGGGAGTGCACCCGCAGCAGCGATGTGCTGGCCAGGCTGGCCGGGGATGAATTCGTGATCCTGCTGACCCGCCTCTCGGACCGCCAGACTGCCGCCATGATTGCAGACCGCATCCTGCACCTGCTGAACAAACCGGTGCAGGTGGGTCGCAACGAGGCCCACATCTCGGCCAGCATCGGGATTGCCCTCTTTCCACAAGATGCCGACGATGCCGAAACCCTGATGATCCACGCCGACCAGTCCATGTACCACGCCAAGAAAAACGGCAAGAACCAGTACCATTTCTTTGAGGGAAATCGGGTTTAGCCCTCAAAAGAAAAGCCGGGACCTGTGGGGTCCCGGTCTGGGTCTGGTCATGTTCAGAACAAATTTTTCAGCTTCTGTCTGACGACTTTCAGTTCTTCCTGGGTCAGCACGGGCTGCTTGGTGGCTTTCAGGTGCGGCCCGAAGCTTTCCCATGTGAGCAGTTTCACCCCGATGAAGTCCCACTGGCGGGGGTGTTTGCTGTCGTAAAACCCGTCTCTGGCTTCTTCTGCGTCGATGAGCTGGCGGTGCAGCATGATGGGGATGACCGGGCAGTTCAGCATGCGTTTCAGGTTCACGGTGCTTTTCAGGATGCTTTCGGCCAGTTTGCTGATGTTCTCGTTGTTGATCACCAGCCGGTAGCGGTAATGGTCCACCACCCCGTAGACCGTCTGGGGAAAGACCACATGCACCCCGTACACCGACAGAAACACGTACAGGTTGGTGAAGTGCCCGAGGTGCACGTGCTCGATCATTTCCCACTCGTCGCCCAGAGAGTAAAGGGCTTCTTCAAATTTGGAGGTCTTGGGGAGGTTCTGTGCGCTCAGCATGGCATGTCGTTCGGTGTCGCTACCGCTCATGGTTCTTTCTCCTTCTGCAAAAACGGGAGGTGCGGATGAAGATGTCCTGGTCCCAGGTGGTGGGCCGGACGGCCATCAGAAGGGGAGGGATGGCAGGCGCCATCCGTCTGGAGGGGTAGAAAATCAGAAGTGGAAGAGGTTCCAAAAACAGTGTAGCGCACCCATGCAAGCTGAACAACAGCTGAAATCTTAAGCGTTCGGTAAGGAAAAAGTAACGTCCAGAAAACCAGAAAAGGAGTGTGCAGGAGGTCTTCTGGACGCTGAGAGGGTGCTGCTTTACGCTCCGACCAGGGCTGAAGGAATGTACTCCGCTCCGGTGGCCATGCGCATGATGTTGTCCTGCTCGATTTCCTTGCCACTCACCTCCCCGACGATTTCACCTTCACGCATCACCAGGATGCGGTCTGCAAGGCCCATCACTTCCAGCAGTTCGCTGCTGATGCAGATCACCGCCACGCCCTTTGCGGCCAGTTCGCCCATCATGCGGTAGATTTCGCTCTTGGCCCCCACATCCACCCCACGGGTCGGTTCGTCCAGAATCAGCACTCTGGGCTGAATCTCCATCCAGCGGGCCAGCAGCAGTTTCTGCTGGTTGCCTCCCGACAGATCAATGGCCAGATCCCTGGGACTGCTGACCTTCAGGGCCATGGACTGAATGGCGTCTTTGGTCAGTTTCTCCAGCACCCTGTAATTCAGCAGGCCCCACTTGCTGTGTTTTTCCAGCACGTTCATCCCGATGTTTTCCAGGGCGCTCATCTGCAGGAAGAGTCCCTGCGATTTGCGGTCCTCTGGCAGGTAGCCAATGCCAGCCCTTACGGCATCCTGGGGGGAACGGATGTTCAGTTTTTCGCCTTGCAGCCACACCTCGCCAGAAGACCTGGGGTCTGCACCAAAGAGCAACCTCGCCAGTTCGGTGCGGCCTGCACCCACCAGTCCGGCAATCCCCAGAATCTCTCCGGCATGCACTTCAAACGAGCAGGGATGCACCACCCCTTTGCTGGAGAGGTTGTCCACTTTCAGCATCACCTCGCCAATGTGGGAGAGTTTGCTGCGCTGGTAGAAATCGGTGAGTTCGCGGCCCACCATCATGTGCACGATGCGGTCCGGGTCGATTTCATGCTTCTGCAGGGTGCCCACGTAGGTGCCGTCCCGGATGACAGACACCCGGTCTGCCAGTTCATAGACCTCGGGCATGCGGTGCGAGATGTAAATGATGGCGATGCCCTCATCGCGCAGTTGCCGGATCAGGGCAAACAGACGCTCGGTTTCGCGGTCTGAAAGGGTGGCGGTGGGCTCGTCCATGATCAAAACTTTGCTCTTGTGCACCAGTGCGCGGGCAATTTCCACCAGTTGCTGCTCTGCAATGGACAGTTCACTGGCCATGGTGTGCGAATTGAAGCGTGCCCCCAGTTTCTCCAGCACTTTGGCGGTCTCGGTGTGCATGTGGGCAAAATCCACAAAACCCAGCGCATTCTGGGGCTGTGCCCCCATGAACACGTTCTCTGCCACATTCAAATGAATGGCGATGCTGAGCTCCTGGTAAATCAGGTTGATGCCTTCTTTGCGGGCCTGCACAGGGTTCTTGATGTGCACTTCCTTGCCGTCAATTTGCACGCTGCCGGTGTCACTGGAGTACACCCCGGCCAGAATTTTCATCAGGGTGGATTTGCCTGCACCGTTTTCACCCATCAGGGCCAGCACCTCTCCGGCGTAGGCTTGCAGTTGCACCCCCTTCAGGGCGTAGAAGTTGCCGAAGCGTTTCGAGATGTCTTTCATGTCCAGCATGGGTTTCTTCATTTGACGGGTCCTTTGGAAAGCAAAACGAGAGCGTTCTGGGGAAGGGCTTGAAGGGGAGAAAATGGAGCCAGCGATCCCTGCTCAAAGGGGCAGGTCGCCAGAAAGGGCTGAACCGGGACAGCAGGTGTCGCAGGATCCATCCATGCAGGATGACCGGTTGTGGGTTGTGTCTGTGGGCAAGGTGAACGGGTCTTGTGTCTGTCTGGTCATTGTGACACACCCTCTGCAAGATGGCAAGGTTTATTCTGCAAACTTGTTTGCAATTTTCATGAAATCTTGCATTTGAGGGTTTGCAGGGGGAAAGATGCCGAGCGACCCAGCGGTCACAAACCGCTTTGGACCGCGTCGTCGGGTCAAGAAGGGCCGAGGGCCGAGGGCAACAGATCAAAACATGGAATTGATCAATGTAGGGGGCACGCCTCGCCCCTATTGGACGAAATTTCAAACCAGACCTGCAGGGGGGCAGCGTGCTGCGCCCTCTCGGCAGGAAGGGTTTTAAATCCCCCTCAGCGCAAACGTTCGGTGGATCCCCGCACAATCAGCTGTGTGGGGAGGCGGATGTTCAGTGGTGGAAGCACAAATTCCCGTTGCAGGTTCTGCATCAGGATGCCGCAGGCCACCCGGCCCATCTCGTAAGGGGACTGGGCCACCACGGTCAGGGGAGGCTGCAGGATTTTGGCCCAGGGGGGATCATCGAAACCCACCACGGAGACATCCTGGGGCACTTTCAGTTTCAGGTCCTGCAGCGCAGTCAAAGTCCCGATCATCATGTCTGCATTGCCAACAAAAAGCGCAGTGGGACGGGGCTCTTTGGGCAGGGCCATCAGTTTGCGGGTGACTTCTGCTGCCCCAGATTCCAGACCGTACCCATAAGTGATCCAGCGGGGGTCCCGCAGCAACCCTGCCAGCGCGAGGGCCTGCTGGTATCCTTCCAGGCGTTCTGCTGTGCTGGACATGTCTGGAGGTCCACCAATGAACCCAATTTTCTTGTGCCCCAGCGAAATCAGGTGGTCCATGGCCAGCACGGTGCCCCGCACGTTTTCCGCCAGCACCTGACCCACCCCGGAGAATCCCGAAGCACAGTCCAGTTCCACCACGGGCACTTCTGCAAGCTCTTTCAGGTGGTTCAGGGTGCCTTTGGTCGGCACGATCAGCAGGCCCTGGATTTTCTGCTGCATGGCGACTTTCAGGAAGCGCTCTTCTTTCAGTTCGTCTTCCTCGGTGTCGTACAAAAGCACGTTGCAGCCGTGCTGGTCTGCCACGGCCTGCACCCCCTTGGCGAGGGTGGCATAAAAAGGATTTTCCAGATCGGTGACCAGCAGCGCAATGGACGTGGAGGCCTGCTGTTTGACCAGCCTGGCCTGCTGAATGGCCTGATACCCCAGCTGGTGGGCCACCGCCAGAATGCGGTCCCGGGTGTCCTGGGAAACCATGTCCGGCCTGCTGAGTGCCCTGGACACCGTGCTCGGGGACACCCCCGCTTCTTTTGCCACGTCTTCAATCGTCGCCATATCGTTTACCCTCAGATTCTATCCGATCTTGTTGTGGTGTGAAGGGGTGTTTTGTGCGTTGGGACGGGGGTGAAAGAATGCCGAGGGCCGAGGGCCGAGGGCCGAGGGCATTTGATCTGAATGGGTGGAGCCCATCAGGGCCTTGCTGGAAGGGTTTCTGAAGCCGTTGCATCGGAATTTGGGAAGAAAGAAGGTTTCTTGCAAGCGAATTGCTTCCTGTGGCATCACCACATGTGTTCAGCAGAACCCAGCCTGAAAGAGATCGTTGCCCTCGGCCCTCGGCTCTCGGCTCTCGGCTCTTGTCTTTCGGCCCTCGGCCCTCGGCTTTACCCCTCACAGCACATGCCTCTTCTTCCAGTCCTCAGGCGTGAAGCCCTTCAAACCTGTAGCAAACTCCATGATGTGTTCCAGGGTGATGCTTTCTCCGCGTGCAGGATCGATTTCTCCCACCAGTTCGCCTTCTTTCATCACCAGCACCCGGTCTGCGATCTGTACCAGTTCTGCGCTGTCTGAGGAGATGAACAGGATGGTCATGCCAGATGCTGCAAGGCTGGAGAGGGTGCGGTACAGTTCGGCACGGGTGGCCACATCAATTCCGGCGGTGGGTTCGTCCAGCAGCAGGATTCTGGGGTTCAGGGACAGGTAGCGGGCCAGCAGCAGTTTCTGCTGGTTGCCACCAGATAGGTCTTCCACGGTGGTGTGCAGGCTGGAGAGTTTGATGTTGAGGCGTGTGACGGTGTTTTTGACCTGTCTGGCCACCTCGGAGAAGTTCAGCAGGCCCATGTGGGAGTGGCGTTCCAGCACCCCGATGGAGATGTTTTCGGAGACACTCAGGCGAGCAAACAGGCCGTCGTTCACGCGGTCTTCCGGGACATAAACCATGCCTGCCTGGATGGCGTCTCTGGGGCTTTTGAGGTCCAGCATGTTGCCTTGCAGCCAGATTTTGCCGCTTTTGAGGGGAGAGACCCCGCAGATCAGCCTGGCCAGTTCGGTGCGCCCGGAGCCCACCAGGCCACCCAGTCCCACTATTTCCCCTTCTCTGAGGGTCAGGGAGGTGGGTTTGATTTTCTTGCCATCTGTGACCTGAATGAGTTCCAGAACGGGTTTTCTGGGGGTGCCCTGGGGGTTTTTCTGGAATTCCTGCAGGGATTGTCCCAGCATCATCTGCACCAGTTTTTCGGCGTTGATGCCTGCCCGCCTGGGGTCCACGGGGGAACGGTTGGGGTCTTCGGGTCCGCGTTGCACGGTGCCGATCAGCACGCCATTTCTGAGCACACTGACCCGGTCTGCCAGGTTGTAGACCTCCGACATGCGGTGCGAAATGTACACGATGCCCAGACCCTGCCCCCGCAGGTGTTTGATGATTTCAAAGAGCCGCTGGCTTTCGTGCTCACTCAGCGCTGCAGTGGGTTCGTCCAGCACCAGCACGCGGGGTTTGAAGGCCAGGGCGCGGGCAATTTCCACCAGTTGCCCTTCTGCACGGGACAAATCTCCCACCAGGGCGTCTGGCGAGAAGGTGGCCCCGACCTGTTCCAGCACCTGCTGGGTGATTTTGCGCATCTGCTGGAAACTGAGGAGTCCCCACTGGGTTTTTTCTGCGCCCAGGAAGATGTTCTCGGTGACTTTCATGTTGAGGGCCAGGTTGGGTTCCTGGTAGATCAAATGGATGCCCATGCCCCGTGCAGAGCGCGGGTCTTTCATGCGCACGGCTTTGCCATCGATGAAAATCTGGCCTTCGCTGGGCTGGTAGGCCCCCACCAGCACTTTCATCAGGGTGGATTTGCCCGCGCCGTTTTCGCCCATCAGGGCCAGCACCTCGCCGGGGTACAGCACCAGGTTGACCTGATGCAGGGCTTTGACGCCTGGAAAGTGTTTGCTGATGGCGCGCATCTCTAAGAGGGGAGGCTGGATCGTGGACATGAAGGCTCCTGACCATTATGGCAAAACCGCAGCAAGGTCATCCAGCAGGGTCATGCAAATGCATGCAAGAAGGGTGTGCAGCGTCTGGGTCTTGTTCTGATTGTACTGAAATTGCAGCCACTTTGGTTTTCTGTGGGAATGTTCACAATGTGCTGCTGGTGCAAATGGGGCAGGAAAGGGCTTGCAGAACAGGTGTTTTGCTTCACAAGCGGTTTGTACCGGGTACATTGAAGGTGGAGTAAAGCATTTGTTTTGATTGATTGTCTGCCTTTCGATCAGGCTATGGGAAGCGGTTCCATGTGGTTTTTTCATCCATTGCAAAGACTTTTCTGCAACTTGCAGTGAGAGTTTGCAGAAATATTTCTGCAAATGTGCAGGGTTTGTAATGCATGCAGCGATTGACCTGGGTGAAAACTTCGAGTACAGTCCATGTCAGGACCGCAACAACTTCACCCCACAAAACGTGCAAAAGAGCTGCACACCATACCCCTGGTGTGACCGCCAGTTCTGTTGTCTGTCCACAGGAGAGAAACCACCATGAACATGAAACGTCTGTCTGCCCTGTCTGTGCTGCTCACCGCCACCGTTGCCTTCGCTGCCGACCAGCCCATCATTGGCCTGATCACCAAAACCGAAACCAACCCCTTCTTTGTGAAGATGAAAGAAGGCGCACAGAAAGCCGCCAAGGCCAAAGGTGCCAAACTGCTGACCGGAGCAGGCAAAGCAGACGGAGACAACGCCGGACAGGTGACTGCTCTGGAAAACATGATCGCTGCCGGAGCAAAAACCATCCTGATCACCCCCAACAACGCGCAGGCCATCGTGCCCGCTCTGGAAAAAGCCCGCAAGCAGGGCGTGATGGTGATTGCCCTGGACAGCCCCACCGACCCTGAAAGCGCCGTGGACGCCCTGTTCGCCACCGACAACTACAAAGCAGGCATGTTGATCGGACAATACGCCAAGGCTGCTTTTGGCAACAAACCCGTGAAGATCGCCACCCTGGACCTCTTCCCTGGACACCCCGTGGGCATCGACCGTCACAATGGCTTCCTGAATGGCTATGGCATCAAAAACGACAAAGATGCCCGCGTGGTGTGCATGCAGGACAGTTACGGCGACCAGGCCAAAGGCCAGACCGCCATGGAGAACTGCCTGCAGAAAGACCCCGAAATCAACCTGGTGTACACCATCAACGAACCCGCCGCTGCAGGTGCTTATCAGGCCCTCAAAGCCATTGGCCGCGAAAAAGAAGTGATGATCGTCTCCATTGACGGTGGTTGCACCGGAGTGAAGAACGTGCAGGCCGGAGTGATCGCTGCCACCTCCCAGCAGTACCCCCTGAAAATGGCTTCTCTGGGCGTGGAGGCCGGGGTAAACTATATCTTGACCGGCAAAAAGACCACAGGCTACACCGACACGGGCGTCACCCTGATCACCGACAAACGCATGAAAGGGGTGCCCAGCAAAGACACCAAGTTCGGCCTCAACAACTGCTGGGGTGTGAAGTAAGACCTTTCAAATTGTGACGGCACAGCAGCGTCAGGAAAGCAGGATCAGGTGAAACCGCTGACTGACATCTTTCATCCATCCACACAGGGGAGAAGGTCAAAAAACCTTCTCCCTGGAAAGGCCTTTCACCATGACCATCCAGAACACCAGCAAAGCCCGCACCACAGGGGGCAATCCCGTGCTTAAACGCCTCAACAGCCTGAATTTGCTGGGTCCCATCGTGGCCCTTCTGCTTGCCAGCGCTTTCTTCGCCACCCAGTCGGACCGTTTTCTCAGCGGGCAGAACTTCTCCCTGATTTTGCAACAGGTGATGGTGGTCGGGGTGATGGCCATTGGCCAGACCCTGATCATCCTGACCGCGGGCATTGACCTGTCCTGCGGGATGGTGATGGTGCTCGGAACCATCGTGATGACCAAACTGGCGGTGGAATCTGGCCTCAACCCCATCCTGGCCATCATGGCGGGTGCACTGGTCTCCACAGCGGTGGGCTTCTTGAACGGGCTGCTGGTGACCCGTATTAAACTGCCGCCTTTCATCGTGACCCTGGGCACCTACAACATCGCCTTTGCCATCACCCAGATCTACTCCAACGCCCAGACCCAGACCGGACTGCCTGCCGCCCTGACCTTCTTTGGCAACACCTTTCACATTGGGGGCACCGCCATCACCTACGGCACCGTGCTGATGATTGTGCTGTACATCGTGGTGTGGATTTTCCTGACCGAAACCGCCCCTGGCCGCCACATTTACGCTGTGGGCAACAACCCCGAAGCTGCCCGTCTGACCGGCATTCCCACCAACCGTGTGCTGCTGGGCGTGTACACCATGGCTGGATTGATTTACAGCGTTGCAGGCCTCTTGCTGGTGTCCCGCACCGGAGTGGGCGACCCCAACGCCGGAGCCACCGACAACCTCGACACCATCACCGCAGTGGTGCTGGGCGGAACCAGCCTGTTCGGTGGGCGCGGCATGATCTTCGGAACCCTGCTGGGCGCACTGATCGTGGGTGTGTTCAGAAACGGCCTCACCCTGACCGGCGTCCCCTCGGTGTACCAGATCCTGATCACCGGCATTCTGGTGATTCTGGCCGTGGCTGCAGACCAGCTCACCCGCAAGAAAGCCTGAACGCATGCTCAGAGGCATCGATCCCCTGCTTTCCCCGGAGCTTTTGAAACTGCTCTGCGAGATGGGGCATGGAGACGAACTGTTCGTGGTGGATGCCAATTTCACAGCGTCCACCCTCGCCAGGGGCCGCCCGATCCTCAGGCTGGACGGCATTTCGCTTCAGCGGGCCTGTGAAGCGATTCTGTCGGTGTTCCCGCTGGACCAGGTGAAACACCCAGTGGGCTACATGCAGGTCTGCAACGCCCCAGAAGGTTTTGTCAATTCCGCCCAGCAGGACGTTTTACAGGTGCTGGCACAACACGAGATCAGGCCGGAGCAATGTGAACCCATCGAACGCTTCGCTTTTTACGAACGGACCCAGAACGCCTACGCTTTTGTGGTGACCGGAGAGCTGCGCACCTACGCCAACTTCTGCTTCAAAAAAGGCGTGGTGGTGCCAGAACCCACAGGGGCTTTTGTTTGAACTGAAACCTGAGGTCTGCGCCGGGATCCAGCGTTTTGGGGATCCCGGTTTTTTGATGCTGAGGGCGCAGGGCCGAGGGCCGAGGGCCGAGAGCCCAGGGTCAGAAATCTGAACCGAGGACTGTAGGGGCGAGGCATGCCTCGCCCCGTGGCAGAAATCTATGAGGGGTTGAAGGTAAGCTGCTGGATTCATCAGGTGCAGAAATCTAAAATCGCACCTGTAGGGGCGAGGCACGCCTCGCCCAGTGGAAGAAACCTCAGGCCTCGCCCAGCACAAGAAGCCGTGCTCTGGACATCAAACCACAAACGCCTCTGCCCGATTCCAGACCTCCTCAAACCCTGGTTTGCTTGCATCTTCTCGAATAAATTTGCAAGAAAATTCAGAAAAACTGAATAAAAACCTCAATGGATTTTCTGATATTTTCTCAAAGAGAGAACGTATCAGAAATAAAATATTCTTATCTGGATGTCAAATTTATAAACCCGGTTCAATTGAATAATTTTGAATTTTTATGCTTGACAGGACAACGTTGACTGTGTACGCTCGTAACAGACACCCTTACAACCTGAATTTCTGGCCTGATCTTCCAAGATCCAAAAGGCCACCACCCGTGGGTCGTGGATGAAAGGCCCACAGGTGCCTCTTTCGTCATCCTCTGGCTGTCTTACACGAAAGGAAACCTGATGACTGTGAAACCCATTGCCGCAAGTTTGTTGCTCACCCTTGGCCTGACCCTCACCGCCTGCTCTTCGGTGTCGGTGCCCCCACCGGGTGGATTTCAGCCGCCAAATGCCAGTTACAACGAACAGTGGCGTCCAAAGCTGCATTACACCCCGCAACGCAACTGGATGAACGACCCCAACGGCATGGTCTACCTGAATGGGGAATACCACCTCTTTTACCAGTACAATCCGCAGGGCATCAAATGGGGCCACATGAGCTGGGGGCATGCGGTTTCACGTGACCTGATCCATTGGGAAGAATTGCCCATTGCCATTCCTGAAGCTCCAGACATCGCCATTTTCTCTGGGTCGGTGGTGTATGACAGAAACAACACCTCCGGGTTTGGCACCACTGCAAACCCGCCACTGGTGGCACTCTTCACGGGCTGGAACAAATCCAACAACAACCAGTCGCAGTATGCGGCGTACTCGCTGGACCAGGGGCGCACCTGGACCCGCTATGGCACGGCTCCGGTGCTGGACATTGGCAGCACCGAATCCCGCGACCCCAAGGTCTTCTGGCATGCCGCCACCAGCAAGTGGATCATGGTTTTCGCACGGGCCACCGACCACAAGGTCGCAATTTATGGTTCCACCAACCTCAAAAACTGGACTTACCTGAGCGACTTTGGACCGCTGGGTGCAGGCACAGCACCGGGTCAACTCTGGGAGGTTCCTGATCTGGTGCAACTCCCCATCGATGGCAACACCGCCAACCAGAAGTGGGCCTTGCTGCTGAGCATCAACGGAGGAACGCTGTGGGGTGGCTCTGGGATGCAGTATTTCCTGGGGAATTTCAATGGGGTCACCTTCACCCCTGACCCCCTGCCTGCCGTGAATGAACCCGGAGGGGTGCTGTACCAGGACTTTGAGGGCAGCACCTATGGAAGCTGGACGGTCACCGGAAATGCTTTCGGTGCGGGGCCAGCCCAGGGCACCCTGCCCGATCAACAGGTGGTCACAGGCTACAGGGGCAGCAGACTGGTCAACACCTTTTTGAACGGAGACAGCACCACCGGAACCCTCACCAGCCCGGATTTTGTGATTGGCAAACCTTACATTTCCTTCCTGATTGGCGGGGGAAACCACCCTGGAGAAACGGCTTTCAATTTGATTGTGGATGGCAAAGTGGTGCGCAGTGCCACCGGACAGAATGAGGAACTGCTGCGCTGGAACGCCTTTGATGTCACGGCCCTGCAAGGCAAGACCGCCAGACTGCAAATTGTGGACACCCACACCGGACAGTGGGGCCACATCAACATCGACCAGATTGTGTTCTCGGACAATGCTTTTACGGAGAACGACAACCGGGTGCTGTGGGCGGATTTCGGACGGGATTTTTACGCGGCCTCCACCTTTGACAACCACCCCACTGGAGACAAGGTGTGGATCGGCTGGATGAGCAACTGGCAGTACGCCGAGAAGGTGCCCACCTACCCCTGGCGCAGTGCCATGACTTTGCCCCGCAAGCTGACCCTCAAGACCACACCAGACGGCATCCGTTTGCATCAGGAACCTGTGGCGGCCCTGACCACCCAGCATGCCGCCAGCCTAAAGTTCACCAATTTGCCCCTCTCGCAGATGAGACAGAACCTCACGGCTGCAGGGGTCAGGGGCAAAACCCTGGAAGTGCTGCTGGAAGTGGACACCACCGGACCCGGCAGCATCGGGCTGAAAATGCACACCTCTGCTTTTGAGGAAACCGTGCTGCAGTACAACCCCATCACCCAGAAGCTCTCTCTGGACCACCAGAAATCCGGGGATTCCAGTTTCGATCCGGGCCTTTCAGAGGTGCATGTGGCCACTTTGCGCAACACCGGAACCCTGAAACTGCGTGTGGTGCTGGACACCTCCTCGATTGAAGTCTTTGCCCAGGATGGCAAATTGGTGTTCACGGATTTGCTGCTCTCCAGCCCCAGCAGCGATGGTTTCGAGCTGTACAGCAGCAGCGGAGATCCGCTGGTCAAGAACCTGGAAGTGTACGAACTGAAAACCATCTGGAACCCCTGAGATCTGCCCTGAAGCACGGAAAGGAAATGCATGTCCAAGATTCAAACGTTCAATCCCAAATGGTCTTTGTTGTGTCTGGTCGCGGGTGGTCTGGTGTCCTGCTCCAATCTGGCAGGTGCCCTCATTCCCCCGCAAACCTTGCAGGACAACCCGCTGGGCATCAACCAGACGGCCATCCAGACCAGACCCGGCAACATTCTGGATTACACAGCTGCACCTTTCGGGGATTACGTGGCCCAGAGTCCTGCCCCCAACACCGTTGAGGTGGGCATTGTGATCAGCAAGGTCACGGTGAACGCCTCCTGCCTGACCCTTCCGGCCAGTTTCAGCGTCACGCTGCGGGACATCAAGGTGCAGGTGCGGGACCAGTCCGACACCTTTGCCCAGAAAGCCACCATCAAAGGCACCACCGAGAACCCCATCACCGTGACGGCTTCCAACAAAGTGCTGCGGCCAGAACTCAGCGTGTATGCGTATGCGCTTGCTGCCCCCAAAACCATCAAGATCATCTATGACCGGCAGCTTTACAACATCGTGACCTCAGGCGGGGCCAATGTTGCTCGCCTGACCGGAACGCTGGAGATTGCGGATCCGAACCTGGTGGGCTGCAGGGTGGGGGCCCTGGTGGACAGCAATTATGTGAAGCTGAGCAATTTTGGCTGAGCCAAAAACAGAAACCTTGAACGAGACTGTAGGGGCGCAGCGTGCTGCGCCCTGCGGAAGAAATGTTGAACGCAGTCGTAAAAGGCTCACCCTACTGTCAAAACCCCCTCTGGAACAACAATTCATCTTTCTGATCCTCCAGAATCACCCCTCGGGAAAGGCAGGGATGCAAAAGTGCATCCCTGCCCAAACACACCCAATCAATGCAATTTCTTGCATAAAATTTCAAAACGGCTCACAGGGACGTTGCTTGGTCTCTGGGAAATTTCCAATTCAAACGATAATAATCCATATGAAGCCCTGATCCATCAATGCATCTTCTTTCATTTCTTGCATGCAAGAGTGTTGACAACGTTGCCCCCGATCCGTATCCTCTAAGCAAGGCTCTACATTCCCACCCTTTCAAAAGGCACAAGGCTGCTTTCTACATTCCAGACCTGAAATTCTGATCAGGCTGCTGGGAGGTCTGCTGTTGTGCTGCATTTCCACAGGCACAGGGCAAGTCCCTGGGTCTCTGAGGTGTTGAGCCAGGAAAGGTCCCATGAACAGAAAACCCCACCTCCCCCTCCTGACGGCCCTGCTTTCCCTGACCCTGGGCAGCTGTGCCACCATCGCCCAGCCCGGAAACACGTTTCCTTTGCCCAGAGCCACCTACGATGAGCAGTGGCGGCCCCAGGTTCATTTCACCCCTCAACGCAACTGGATGAACGACCCCAACGGTCTGGTGTACCTGGATGGGGAATACCACCTGTTCTTCCAGCACAACCCTTACGGCAACGTCTGGGGCCACATGAGCTGGGGGCATGCCGTTTCAAAGGATCTGGTGCACTGGGAAGAACTCCCCGTGGCCATCCCCGAAGCAGAGGACATCGCCATTTTCTCGGGGGCTGCCGTTTACGACAGAGACAACACCTCCGGTCTGGGGACCGCAGCAAAACCCCCACTGGTGGCCATTTTCACCGGATGGAACAAGAGCACCAACAACCAGTCGCAGTACCTGGCCTCCTCTGTGGACAGAGGGCGCACCTGGACGCGCTATGGCAAGGATCCTGTGCTGAACATTGGCAGCACCGAATCCCGTGACCCCAAGGTGTTCTGGCATGCCGAAAGCAATCAGTGGATCATGGTGTTTGCCAAAGCCAGAGAACACAAGGTGGCCATTTACGGCTCCAAAGACCTCAAAACCTGGACGTTCCTCAGCGATTTTGGTCCTCTGGGTTCTGAAGGCGACGTGTGGGAGGTCCCCGACCTGATCCAGCTTCCAGTGGATGGCAACAGCAGCAAGAAAAAATGGGTGATGGTGGTCAGCGTCAACGGCGGCTCGCTGTATGGGGGCTCTGGGATGCAGTATTTCCCTGGGGATTTCAACGGCACCACCTTTACCCCCGATCCCCTTCCCGCGGTGACTGAGCCTGCAGGAGAAGTTTTTGCGGACTTTGAAGGCGCAGATTATGGCGGCTGGGAGAAAACCGGGGACGCTTTCGGAACAGGTCCAGCCCACGGTTCCCTGACCGGACAGAGCCCTGTGACGGGCTTCAAAGGCTCAGGTCTGGTCAACACCTTCCTGAATTTTGACCAGGGCACCGGAACCCTCACCAGCCCGGAGTTTACGCTCAACAAGCCTTTCATCACCTTCCTGATCGGTGGGGGGAACCATCCTGGTGAAACGGCCTTCAACCTGATCATCGACGGCAAAGTGGTGCGAAGTGCCACCGGGCAGGACTCCGAGGCCCTGCGCAGCAAGTTCTTCGATGTGGCAGAGTTCAAAGGCAAGAAAGCCCGCCTGCAGATCGTGGATTCCCACACTGGAGGCTGGGGTCACATTCTGATCGACCACATCAAATTCACCGAGGCCGTGGTCAACGACATGGAATTCAAGACCCTCTGGGCCGATTTTGGCAAGGACTTCTACGCTGGTGTGACCTACAGCAACTTGCCCACAGACGACAAAATCTGGATTGGCTGGCTGAGCAACTGGCAGTACGCAGGGCAACTCCCCACCTATCCCTGGAGAAACGCCCAGTCCTTCCCGCGCAAACTGTCCCTGAAAACCACCCCGGAAGGTGTGCGGCTGTTTCAGGAACCCATCGAGGCCCTCAAAAACCAGCGTGGGGCCAGATTTTCGGTGCAGAACCTCCTGGTTTCAAAGGTCAACGAGCGCCTGATGTCTGCTGCGGTGCGTGGGAAATCTCTGGAGGTGCTGCTGGAAGTGGAAACCGCTTCCCTGCAGAATGTGGGCCTGAAACTGCACCAGTCCAGCAAAGAGGAAACCGTGGTGTCTTACAGCCCACTGGCAGAACGCATCAGTCTGGACCGCTCAAAAGCAGGGGAGGGGAGCTTCAACATCGGTTTCCCGGAAGTGCACGCTGCGCCGCTGAAAGATGTGGGCAGCACCCTCAAGCTGCACATTTTGCTGGACACCTCCTCGATTGAGGTTTTTGCTGAAGACGGCAAGGTGGTGTTCAGTGACCTGACCTTATCGAGCCCCAGCAGTGACGGCCTGGAACTGTTCAGCACCGGAGGGGACGCTGTGGTGAAAAACCTGGAGGTCTACGAGCTGAAATCCATCTGGAAGAAGTAAAAGGCCCTGCTGCAGGGGACTGTGTTGGGGTGGACGGCCTTCTGGCAGGTCCACCCTGCAATTCCAGCGTCTGGCAAAAAGTTTCTTGCATCTCTGCAATTTCTTGCATAAAATGCACAGGGTGTAAACAGGGATTTTTCATCCAGAACGAAGAATTCTTCATGCATAAAGCTTGACAATTCTTGCAGAGATGGGTATGCTGAGATCACTTCAAAGGAGAGATTGTTCATGACCAAAAGGGCCACCCTGGCCGACATTGCCCGCAAGGTGGGGGTTTCCGAGTCCACCGTATCCAGGGCACTGGCTGGCAGCGAACTCATCTCAGACGACACCCGCCTGAGGATTGCCCGTGTTGCAGAACAACTGGGCTACCAACTTCCCGTGCTGGCCCGCTCTGTGCGGGGCGCAAAAACCCAGGTGGTGGCCCACCTGACCGACACCCCCACCCTGGAATTCCATGCAAGACTTGCACAGGGCCTGCACGAAGCTGCCCTGCGCCACAACCACCTGCTGGTCACGCATCCCTCGCCGCCAGATGGCTTCCGGGAGGAACAGTACCTGCAGATCCTCTCGGCGCTGGCCCCGGTGGGCGTGGTGGCCACCCCCACCACCAGCAACCTCTCTTTGATCCAGACCCTGGCCCAGAAATTCCCACTGGTCACGCTGGACCGTGATGTGGAGGTCGGGCTGCATGCCGTACTGCTGGACAACAAGCAGGCCATGCGCCAGGGCATCGAGCACCTGGTGGAACTCGGGCACACCCGCATTGCGCTGCTGGTGGGCAAGGACCCCATGACCGTCAGTTTCGAGCGCAGGCAGGGCTACCTGGATTCTTTGCGTGCCCTGCACCTCCCCATCGACCCCAGCCTGATGGTGCGCGAGGAATTCACCGAGGCCGGAGGCTACCGCGCCGCCCGTGATTTGCTGGACAACCGCCTGGAGTGCCCTTTCACCGCCATGATCGCCACCAATGGAGACATGACCCTGGGCATGATGCGGGCCGTCAAAGATGTGGGCCTGAAGGTTCCGCAGGACCTCTCCATCGTGGGTTTTGACGATTCCCGTTACCACCTGCTGATGGATCCGCCGCTCACGGTGATCACCCAGCCTGCCTATGAAATGGGAGAGCACGCAGCGAATTTGCTGTTCGACCATCTGGACCATCCCGAAGTGCACACGGCACGGGTGCGGCGCATGCCTGCCTCGCTGGTGCTGCGGAAATCCACCAGCTTTGTGCGCTGAACTTCACCTGCTGCCCTTACCTTGCTGAACCTGCGTTTTGCAGGTCTGGCTGGCCTGTCCCTTTCCCCAGAAACAATTTCGATCCATCCAAAGGAGCAAAAGATGAACAGAACGTTGCTGTCGGCCCTGCTTTTTCTCGGCTTTTCCGTGAGCGCTTACGCTGAACCTGTCACCATCAACATGTGGCGGCATGAAACCGGTGACGATGAGGTGAATGCCAACAAAGCCGCCATTGAGCGCTTCAACGCCTCTCAGAGCAAATACAAAGTGGTCTACGAGAGCCTCCCCAAAGGCTCCTACACCCAGGCGATCACTGCAGCAGCACTGGCCAACAACCTGCCCTGCATTTTCGACATGGACCAACCCACCGTGCCCAACTTTGCATGGTCGGGGTACATCCGGCCCCTGGATGCTTACCTGGATGCCAGGCTCAAAAAGACCATCAACGCAGGAGGCAAAGGAGAATTCAGAGGCAAACTCTACTCGGTGGGGCAATTCGATGTGGCCCTGGGCATTTTTGCCAGAAAATCCGCCCTCAGCAAAGCCGGAATACGCATTCCCAGTGCTGCAAAACCCTGGACCCTGGAAGAATTCAACGCTGCACTCTCCACCCTCAAAGCCTCTGGAGACTGGGAATATCCCATCGAAATCCACAACGGCTATGACGGCGAATGGTGGACCTACGCTTTCTCTCCCTGGTTGCAGTCTTTCGGCGGAGATTTGCTGAACCCCAAAGACCTCACCGAAGCAGAAGGCACCCTGAACGGCCCTGCTGCAGTGAAATTCGGGCAGTGGTTCCAGGGTCTTTTTGCAAAAGGCTACGCCAACAAGAAACCCGCAGACGATCAGGCGTTCCTGCTCGGACGGGTGCCGCTGGACTACACCGGAAGCTGGGCTTTCTCGGACTTCTCCAAAAAATGGGGGAGCGACCTTGTGGTGCTTCCTCCACCCAACTTCGGGAAGGGACCCAAAATTGGGGCGGCAAGCTGGCAGTGGGGCATTTCCACCAGTTGCAAAAATCCCGAAGGTGCAGCGGCCTACATCAACTTCATGATGTCTCCAAAAGAGGTGGCCACCATGAGCGACAAGACCAGCCTGATTCCCACCACCACCGGAGCTGCGCCCCTCACAAAGGACTACAACAGCAAAGGCAAGGCCCGCTTCTACTACGAATTCAGCAAGCGCTTTGCGGTCAGCCGCCCAGCCACCCCCGGTTATCCCTTTGTCACCAGCACCTTTGAAAAAGCCATGCGGGCCATTGTGCAGGGAGCCAACGTGCAGGACACCCTGGATGACGCCGTGGACCTGATCGAGCGCAACATCAAAGACAACAAGGGTTACGGCCTGAATTGAAGCCCGTGACAGCCCGATTTTGATGGGCAGATTTTGACAGCCAGAAGGGTGGGGCCTCCCCACCCCACCTTTCAGGAGGAGCCATGACCACCCCCACTTTTGAGAGCACAAATGTGCACCCCACAAAACCCAGAAAGAAAAATTCCTTTCCAGACTTCAAATCTGCCCTCTGGATGTCTGCGCCTGCACTGCTGGGCCTCTTTGTTTTCATCGTGCTGCCGTTTTTGCTGGCCATCCTGTTCAGTTTTTCCAACCAGCGCCTGATGTCTCCCAACCCCACCGAATTTGTGGGCTTCAGGAATTATGACCGCCTGCTCAGCGTGCGCATGCTGACCCTGCAACCCGAAAAAGACGAAGCCGGAAAAATCCTGCTGGACGAAACCGGACAGCCCACCTACCCCAGAATCCGCAGTGTGCTGCGCTCAGATGAAAATCTAAGGGAATTCAAGGAACTGTTCACGGTTTCCCTGTTCGGGCAGCGCACCGCTGTGGTTGCCAAGGACCCCATCTTCTGGATCGGTTTGCTGAACATCCTCAAATTCTCCCTGATGGTGGTGCCCTTGCAGTGCGGCATTGCCCTGCTGCTGGCCTTTCTGATCAACCAGAAACTGCCCGGCATGCAGGTGTTTCGCACCATCTTTTTCTCTCCGGTGGTGACCTCCATGGTGGTGATTGCCATCGTGTGGACTTTTCTGTACGACCGTCAGGTGGGCCTGATCAACCAGATGCTCTCTGCCCTCTCTTTCGGGCACATTGCACCCATTGACTGGCTGGGAGAGGAAAAAATTGCCCTGCTCTCCATCGTGATCATGTCTGCATGGCAGGGGATGGGGTTTCAGATGGTGGTTTTTCTGGCGGGCCTGCAAAGCATTCCCGAAGAACTTTATGAAGCTGCAGAACTCGATGGTGCAGGTGGCTGGCAGAAATTCCGGTTCATCACGCTGCCCGGCCTCAGAAACACCCTGAATTTTGTGCTGACCACCACCACCATCGGGGCCCTGGGTTTGTTCACCCAGGTGGATGTGATGACCCAGGGAGGCCCCAACAACAGCACCGTCACGGTGATGATGCACGCGGTGAGGTCCGGGTACCAGGAGCAGGACATTGCGTATGGCTCGACCATTTCGGTGGTGCTTTTTGTGCTGGTGCTGCTGATTGCCCTGGTGCAGCGCCGCCTGAGCATGGGAGGCCAGAGATGAGCCTCACCACCCAGACCACCCACACCCCCTCCAGAAAAGCAGGCAAAAGAACAGCAGCCCTGCTGACCTATCTGATCCTGATCTTCTTCAGTTTCCTGTTCATTTTTCCGGTGCTGTTCATGGTGGTGTCCAGTTTCAAGGACAACCCTGGCATCTTTTCCGATTTGCGTTCTTTAAAAGCCTTTCTGCCTGTGGGCAACGTCAGCCTGGACAATTTTGCCTACATTTTTGAGCGGGGAAACATCCTGCTGTACTTCAAGAACTCCCTGATCGTTTCCGGGGTGACGGTGGTGCTCTCCATTCTGGTCAACAGCATGGCTGCATTTGCGCTGGCAAGGCTGCGCTGGAAAGGCCGCACCCTGATTCTGGGTTTTGTGATTGCCCTGATGATCGTGCCCTTCGATGCCATTGCGATTCCCCTGCTGCTGCTGGTCAGCAAATTCCCGGTGCTTCACATTGGCGCAGACGGCATCAACTTCTCGGGCACCTGGCTGAACACCCAAACCGTGCAGATCGTGCCTTTTGTGGCCAGTGCCTTCAACATCTTTCTGTTCTACCAGTTCTTCCTGGACATCCCCCGTGAACTGGACGAGGCCGCCTCCATCGACGGAGCCACCCCCTGGCAGATTTACTGGAAGATCGTGATGCCCATTGCCCGTCCGGTGGTGGCCACCTGCGCGATTCTGGGCTTCCTGGCGATGTGGAACCAGTACCTCTGGCCGATCATGACCGTGCAGAGCACCGCAGCCAGACCCCTGCAACCGGGCATTCAGGAGTTCTTCGGACGCACCACCCAGTGGGGACAGGTGCTGGCCTACACCAGCCTGATCACCCTGCCGATGTTGCTGGTGTTTCTGATGTTCCAGAAGTGGTTCGTGAAAAGTGTGGCCACCAACGGCCTGAAAGGATGAGCATGACCCAGATGACCTTCGATGTGCAAGATGCGTTAAACATCCGCAAAAGTTTTCAGGGAGACCGTTTCCGGCCCCGCTACCACTTCATGCCCCCCCACAACTGGATGAACGATCCCAACGGGGTGTCCTGCATCGATGGGGAATACCACATTTTTTACCAGCACAACCCCACGGACCCCACCTGGGGCAACATGACCTGGGGACACGCCAGAAGCAGGGATTTGCTGCACTGGGAAGATTTGCCACACGCCATTGCACCCACCCCGGGCAGTTTCGATGAAGACGGGTGTTTCTCTGGCACCCTCTTCAGCGAAAAAGGCAAACACACCCTGTATTACACCGGCTACCACTTTGACCGCCAGACCCAGTGCACCGCCAGCAGCCTGGACCTGATCCACTGGGAGAAAAACAAACACAACCCCATCCTGCCCCATGCTCCTGAAGGGGTTGGACCGAACGACTTCCGGGACCCCTGGGTGTTCAGGCACCAGGGCATGGTGTACATGCTGGTGGGGGCCTCCATCGATTCGGAACTGGGATCAGCTTTGCTGTACGCCAGAGAACCCGACGAAAGCTGGCTGTACCTGGGCGAACTGTTCCGTGCCCCCCACCGCAAGTACGGTTCAATGTGGGAGTGCCCCAATTTCTTCCAGATCGGCGAGAAGTGGATCCTGATCGTGTCGGTGTGGCCCAAGCTGAAAGTGCATGTTTTTGTGGGCACCTTCCAGGAAGGCAGATTTCATCCAGAGTGGGACGATGATCTGGACAGGGATTCCAGCAGCTATGCCCACCTGACCTGTCAGGACCATCTGGGTCGTTACATCAACTGGGGCTGGATTGATGAACAGCGTGATCGGGACCTCATGCAGGCTGCTGGATGGGCCGGAGTGATGTCTTTGCCCCGCATGCTGGACCTGGACGACCAGGGCCACCTGACCCTCAGCCCGGTGCCTGAACTGCAAAAACTCAGGCAGCAGGAACGCAGCTTTTCGGGACTTGTGCGGGCAGGAGACAGCAACCCCCGGTCCCAATTTAAAGCCACCCACAGTGAAATCGAGGTGACCTTTGACCTGCAGGACCAGAAACCCGTTGGGATTTGCCTGCTGACCGCGCCAGATGGCAGCGAGGAAACCCGCCTGATGTATGACCCGCTGGCCCGCAAGCTCACCCTGGACCGCTCCAGGTGTTCCCTGAATCCCAAAACCTCCCGCCAGAACCAGTCTGTGCCGCTGTACCTGAGACCTGCTGAAAAACTGCAACTCAGGATCTTCATCGATGGGAGCGTGCTGGAAATCTACGCCAATGAAAGGGTGTGCCTGACCAGTCGCATTTACCCAACCCTGGAATCCAGCGTGTACAGCAAGATCTTCGCCCAGGGGGATGCCAGCTGGGAACTGAAGGTGTGGGACCTGGCCAGCATCTGGGAGTGAGGCTGTGGACTGCACGGGTCAGGATCGGTGTGTATCTGGAGATGGTTTTTCAGAAGCCTCTTTAAAAACCCTCTACAAGAAACACCCGCTTATGCATCTGGTCCATGCCATAAAATAAGCCCATGCTGTCAGGCACCAACATTGAACATGCCCGCCTTCACAACCGCCGGGTGGTGCTGGAAGCCATTCGTTTGCATCACCCGCTGTCCAGAGCAGACATTGCCAGAAAGACCGGACTGACCCTGCAGGCCGTTTCCAACATCGTGGCCGAGCTTGCAGACCAGGGCATCGTGGAAGTCCTGGGCAAGAAACATGGGGGCAGAGGACAGCCCTCGGTGCAGTTGCAACTCCGACCAGATGGTGCTTACTCCATTGGCCTGCATCTGGACCGCGACCACGTGATGGGATTGATCCTGGACCTCTCAGGACAGGTGCGGCACCGGGTGGTGCACGACATCAAATACCCGCACCCCCACAGCACGGTTCCCCTCTTGCTGGAGATGGTGCAGATGTTCAAAACCCTGCCTGGCGTGGATGCACAGCGCATCTGGGGAGTGGGAATGGCCCTGCCTGCCCCGGTGGAAAGCGAACGGGGCTTGCTGCTCTCTCCAGCAAATTTTCCTGGCTGGGATGGTTTTGCTTTCCGGGAAGAACTGCAGCAGCACTTTCAGCTTCCCCTGTTTCTGGAAAATGACGCCACCGCTGCCGCCATTGGGGAACGCTGGTATGGGGCCGGACGGGAACACCAGGATTTCTTTTACATCTACTTCGGGCTGGGCATTGGAGGGGGGATGCTGCTGGGCAACCAGCCTTACCATGGCGGCTGGGGCAACACCGGAGAAATCGGGCACATTCCTGTGGAAAAAGACGGCCTGCCCTGCAGTTGCGGAGGTCGGGGTTGTCTGGAACGCTATGCAGGGCTGGGTGCCCTTTACGGACAGCTGGAACAGGCTGGGTTGATGGTCCAGCACCCCCAGGACCTGCTGGCCCTTTACGAGCAGCAGCACCCGGTGGTTTTGAGCTGGCTGGAACAGGCTGGAGAGTACCTTGCCATGGGCATTGTGACCCTGGAAAACCTGATGAACCCCGAAGTGGTCTTCCTGGGGGGCAGGTTGCCCGATCCTCTGCTGGCAGAACTGATTTCCCGGATTCGCCAACACAGTGAGAGCAGACGCATGACGGGCATGGTGCGGCACTCTGCTTTGCGTCAGGCAGCCCTTTCTTTTGATGCGGCCTGCTATGGGGCAGCCAGTTTGCCTTTGTTCTCCGGGCTTTCACCGACCACCGGGGTGCTGTTCAAGACGAGGCAGTGAATCCTGTAAACCTGAGTCAATTGAACCAAAGGGGGTGGTGTGTTCTGCCCTCGGCCCCCGGCATTTTTCCACCTGCCCATCCCAGCAAAGCCCCTTTGAGCAGCAGGGGTGTATGCTCAGGCAAGAGGGACTCTAAACCTCTGAATCGGTCTCTTTCGCTCTAAATTTCCCTTGCTTCCCAGGATGACCCATGGCACCCCCCAGACCCACCCTTTCCCAGCTCCAGTGTTTCGTGGCGGTCAGTGATGCAGGCAGTTTCAATGAAGCTGCGGCCCGCACGGGCATGTCCCAGAGCAGCCTCAGTGAGGCCGTGCAGACGCTGGAAAAACACCTGAAATGCTCGCTTTTGCACCGCAGCCGCAGCGGGATCACCCTCACAGAGGCAGGGTCACGTGCCCTGGAACATGCCCGCATTGCTTTGCTGGCCGTGGAAGACCTCACCCGTGCTGTGGAAGACCCGCAAGAACTGACCGGCACGGTGCGGATTGTTTCCCTGCGCAGCGTGGCCTCCAAATTGCTGCCTCCGGTGCTGGTGCGCCTCAGGCACGACCATCCGCGCCTGAATGTGGTGGTGCTGGAATCTGAGAGCCACGCTTCTGCAGGAGAGGCCATGCTGATGCGCGGAGAAGCAGACATCGGCCTGCTGACCCATCCCCCCCAGGCCTCATTGCTGTCCTGGCCCATTTTTCACGATGAATGGCTGGCGATTTATGCCCGTACCCGCCAGCAGAAACCCCGCAGTTGGCAGGATTACCACGGGCAGAATTTCCTGATGAACGGGGGGGCTCCGCAAACCCTGGTGATGATCGAGGATTTCTTCGAGCAGCATGGGATCTCAGATGTGCGGATCCAGCAATTTCAGGACGACACGGTGCTGCTGGCCATGGCGGAACATGACCTGGGCATCACTTTGCTGCCGGGTCTGGCGATTCCCCACCTGCCCGACAACCTGGAAACCTCGCCTTTGCCAGCTCCCTTGCCCCGAACCATCTCGGTGCTGGTGTTGCCCAGACGTTCCAGCCTGCCCACCTTGCAGGTGGTGATTTCGGCTTTGCTGGAAGCGTATCCGCCCGAGCAGGTCCGGCGCTGATGGAGGGTCAGGCAGCGGTGTCTTGCAGCAGCACATGCACTTCCAGCAGCAGGCCGTAAGCCAGCAGCAGGTGCTCGGTGATGGGTTGCCCTTGCAGCATCTGGTTTGCCTGCGAGATGCGTTCTTTGACCAGTTGCAGTTTGAAATGCAGGTTCAGCACCGACCAGGGATCCCAGCGTTTGAAGCGCTGGGTTTTCTGACCCGGAATCAGGGGGTGCAGTTCACGTGCGGTGTTTTCCAGATGCCTGTGCAAATCATGCAGGTGCAGGGCAGGGTTGGTGTCGTGGGCTTCCAGCAGCACCACCGCCTGCTTCAGATGGTGTCTGATCCAGAAAAGCCTCAGCATGACGTTCTCCGCATGTCTGCTTCTGAAAGTACACCCTGAACCTGACTGCTGGCTGATCGGCTGTGTGTGCCAGGGGTCATTTCTGTCCTGCTGAGGGAAACCTGTGCAGAGGAGAACAGGGGTGGCCTTCGGGGGATGAAGCTGGCAACAGAAGGCAGCAAAGAGGGGACTGCATGCTTTCATTGTAGGGGTTCTTGAGCGGTCAGGAACTTGACCTTCAGATCTGCAAGGTCAGCCCTTGAGAGAAGCCTGATTTCTGGTGTGTGACCTGTGGATTTGACCACAGCAGAAGAGGTTTTTTTGAGGCACACTGCCAGAGAGCATCAGAAAGGAAACCATGAACCAGAACGATGACCTGCAAACCCTGCCCACCACCGAGGCCGAATGGCAGCAAAAGCTCACCCCCGAGCAATTCCGGGTGCTGCGTCAGGCTGGAACCGAAAGGGCGTTCACCGGAAAATACGTCAACACGGACATCAACGGAGTGTACCGCTGCGCGGCTTGCGGCAACGTGCTCTTTGAAAGTACCAGCAAATACCACTCGGGTTGCGGCTGGCCCAGCTTCACCGAGGCTGTGCGCCCGGAAGCTGTGGAACTGCTGGAAGACCGCTCCCATGGCATGGTCCGCACAGAAGTGCGTTGCGCCAGATGCCATTCCCACCTGGGCCACGTGTTTGAAGATGGTCCCAGAGACCGTGGCGGGCTGCGTTATTGCATGAACAGTGTGGCGCTGGATTTGCAGCCTGAATGAGGCTCCATCCCGTACCATGGAAACAACATGGCCAAGCTCACCATCAAAGATGTCGCCAGACATGCCGGAGTGCAACCCAGCACGGTGTCGCGGGCCATCAACAACCATCCAGACATCAACGCAGACACCAAAGCCCGCATTTTGCAAAGCATTCGGGACCTGGGGTACATTCCAGACCGGGCCGCCAAGAATTTCCGCACCCGCAAGATGCGCAGCATCAGTTTATTGCTGCCCATGACCGGGAGTGATTTTTACAACCGCCTGATCAACAGCATTGATGAGACCCTGGAAGACTACGATTACGATGCTGGCATTTTCCCCTTGCTTTCGGAACGCCGCCTGTCCAGGTATCAGGACCCCTCCGCCTTGCCTTACCACACCGATGGTCTGGTGTTCGCTTCCCTGAATCCCAGCCACCTTTATGAAAGCCTCTTCACCATTCAGGGGCTTCCTGCAGTGGTGCTGGACATCATCACCCCTGATTTTGACAACGTGACGGTCAACAATGAACTGGGTGGGCACCTCGCTGGAAAGCACCTGCAGGAACGCCCAGCCCAGACATTTGTGATCAATGTGGAAGAGCGCTTTCACACCCCATTTGCCAGCGGGGTTTTTGCAGAGCGCCTGAAGGGCTTTCGGGCAGCCCAGCAGGAAGCGGGACTGGACTTCCCGGACAGCCAGGTGTTCACCAGCGAATTCACCCTGGACAGTGCCCGTGACGCCGCCCGCAAGGTGCTGGACCTGCGGGAAGGCAACATCAATGTGTTCACCACCTGTGATTTTTTTGCGTATGGTCTGCTGGAAGAAGTGAAACTGGCGGGCCTCACCCTGGGAGAAGAGGTGCGGGTGGTGGGCTTTGATGACGAGAAACAGGCGCAAAGTCTGGGCCTCACCACCCTCCGGCAGCCTGTGGAGGAGATGGGGCGCATGGTGACCCGCCTGCTGATGGACCGCATTCAGGACCCTGAGCTTCCCATCCGCAGTGTGCAGTTCAAGCCTGAATTGCAGGTGCGCCGGACCACCTGACTGGCACAATGCTGCTGGGTTGGGTACGCTGGAAGCCACATGTCTGACCTTGCTTCCTCTTCCAGCCCTGAAATTCGGCGCATGGCCCTCTGCCATCTGGCCCCTGTTCCAGATGATCTGCAGCACAACCGGCGCACCATTGAACGTGCCCTTGAGCAGGCCGCCAACCTGGGAGCACACTGGATCGTCACCCCGGAACTCAGCAGCTGCGGTTACCAGTTTGCCCGCCACCTCGGCACCGACTGGATCACCGTGCAGCCCGATCCCTGGGTCAAAACCCTGATGCAGTTTGCTGCAGAACATCAGGTGCACCTGTTTCTGGGCCATGCAGAAGCAGATGTGCACACTGGCAAGCTGCACAATGCTGTGCTGGCCATTTCCGATCAGGGAGAACTGCTGGGCAGTGCCCGCAAGCACAACGTGCTGCCCGGATCGGAAGGCTGGTCCACCAGGAGCCAGCAAGCCGCCGTGTTCGAGGTGCAGGACATCAAAGTGGGGGTGCTGATCTGCGCCGATGCCTACACCTCGAAGGTGTCCCGGGAACTGCTGGCCCAGGGGGCACAGATGATCCTGGCTCCATCTGCTTGGGGTCCAGGTTTGCATGGTCCAGAAGGAGAATGGGAAAGCCGCTCACTGGACACCGGGATTCCTGTGGTGGTGTGCAACCGCACCGGAGCAGAAGGGAACCTGAGCTTTGAGGGATCCACTTCGGGCTTCATCCGGGCTGGAAAACGCGAGAAAGTCTTTGAGCCTGCAGGACCTGCTTTGATCCTGCTGGACTGGACAGTGCAGGACGGTCAGGTGGTTGTGCTTTCTGGACGGGAAGTGCCACTGGAAGTTTAGAAGCCGAGGGCCGAGGGCCGAGAGCGCAGGGCAAAAGCATGTTGCCTTGAAGGGTTTGATCACCTGCCAGCTCAAAGCCAGAGCTTCACAGGTTGCCCTCTGCCCTTGGCCCTGTGCTCTCGGCTTTTCTCAGTCCAGTTCCCGCCCCACCACCTCCTGCACATCCCCCTTTCTTAAAGCCCGTTCGATGTCGTCGTAGTGCTGCAATTTCAATTCAATGGCCGCAGAAGACTGCTGCAGTTTCTGAATTTGCTCCTGGATCTGCTGGTGATGCTCCTCCAGAATGGCTTTGCGTTGAGGGGCACTTTCTTCCCCTTGAAGGGCCAGTTGCACGTAACGCTGGATTTTTTCCAGGGGCATGCCAGTGCTGCGCAAATGGATCAGAAATTTCAGCCAGCGCATTTGCTGCTCGGAATACCTGCGGTGGTTGCTGGAACGGTCACGTTCAGGCATCACCAGCCCCAGTTTTTCGTAGTAGCGCAGGGTGTCTTCGGAGAGGCCAGAGGCTTCCACGGCTTCTCGCATGGTCAAAAAAATGGGGGTGAGGGCAGGGGAGGTCATGCTTTAAGTGTAGAACCTGGAGTGCGCTCCAGGTCCAGAGGTCAGGAAAGCATTTCAGTTGCTGGGTTTGACATCTGGGCAGGAGCACAGAACCAGGAACACTCGCACGCGCACACACCAGCAAAAGCCACACAAATGGAGCTGTGTGGCTGGTTGTTGCAACATCCGCTGTCTGTGCCTGTGCTTTGCGCCTTCAACGCGGTCCGAGGGGTCCCTCAACACCAATCTGCTTGAGCAGGGTCAGGGTGTCCCACATGGTCCACAGCTCTGCAATCTTGTCTCCCTCGAACCGTGCAAAGTTGGCCATGGAGATCGTGACTTCATTGCCAGTTGGGGCAATCCCCAGAAACGTTCCAGTGTGCCTGGCATGGTGAATGATGCGGTAGGCAGCATGGTCCCCTTCCACCACCAGATGGTCAATCCTCATCTTGTGCTCGCTGAAAGCCTCCTGGAAGGTCCGGGCCAGCTGTCCGTGGGCGTCATGGCCCACCACATCCCCAAAAGTCAGGGTGTGGGTGACCCGGTGCGGGTGGGAGGAATCCTGAAAAACATCTGGATTGTTTCCGTGCCACATCTCTTCGTTTTCCTGACGGATGACTTTGCGCATGTGCTGGTGGTCCATGGTGATCCTCCTTGAGACTGGGGTCAAAACGATGGAAGGGTGTTGGAGCCGGTTTTGAATCTGGATGGTACAGCGAGTCTAGCACGATTCAGAAGGGTTGCAGAAAAAAGCCCCCAAAAAAGGCATGTTTCCACCCCAGCCATCTGCCATGGGTGTGTGCTTGCACTGGCAGATTCACCTTGCTGGTTCAGGGCTTGACCTGGAGTTGACTCCAGGTTCTACCATGCATTTATGAAAACCGCACTGATCACAGGAACATCCACAGGCATCGGACAGGACACCGCCCTCACGCTGGCCCGCGCAGGACTGACAGTCATTGCCACCATGCGCGACCCCTCCAGAGGGCAGATCCTGCTGGACCATGCCCAGGCAGAGGGGCTTGCGCTGGAAGTGCAGCAACTGGATGTGCAAAACCCCCAGCAGATCACAGAAGTTGTAAATGGCATCCTGCAGCGTTATGGCCAGCTGGATGTGCTGATCAACAACGCCGGGGCAGGCTACCTGGGCACCACAGAAGAAACCCCAGTTGAAGACCTGATGAAAGTGCTTGACGTGAATTTCATTGGGGCTTACCGGCTCACCCAGGCGGTTTTGCCCCACATGCGGGAACGCGGTCAGGGCCACATCCTCAGTGTGAGCAGCATTGGGGGCCTGATCGGTCAACCTTTCAATGATGCGTACTGCGCAGCAAAATTTGCCCTGGAAGGCATGATGGAAAGCCTCGCTGCCGTGATGCAGTTTTATGGGGTGCGGGTCTCCCTGATCGAACCCGGCCCGGTCAACACCGCTTTTGTGGCCAATGTGGGAGGTCAACTGACCGGAGGTGCCCTGACCTCTCCCGAACAAACCAGCCCTTACCAGGCCCTGAGGGAAGCCTACCTGAATGGGTCCGCAGAGGTGTTCAGCAGCATGGGCCAGACCGGAGCAGACGTGGCAGAGGTGATTTTGCAGGCCATCAACGCAGAAAACCCCCACCTGCGGTACCAGACTTCTGGAACCATCCAGCACCTTGCTTCCCTGAAATACGTGGACCCAACAGGGGATTCGGTGCTGAAACTCAATTCCAGCCGTCTGGCAGCAGCAGGTTTGGAGATCAAATAAAGCCCAGATCGAACAAAATCAGCGCAATTTGTGCGCAGCTTCCAGCAGCATCAGACCGCTCAGGTGGGTGCTGAGGGTGTCGGGTTGATCCGGGTGCTCCCAGTCCGGTCCGTAAGGTCCAGACCCGGAGAAATGCCGGGTTTGCGCTGAGATCCAATCGCGGTAGGGGGCATCCGGGCAGTGCAGCGCCAGAAGGGTCAGGTACCGGATCAGGATGCCCTTGAAAAGCCCACCATCCTGGTTGCCTTCATCCGGGTAAAAGCCTGCACTGGTCTGCAGATCCAGGCTGGCCTCCGCAATGCGTTTTGCGTCCTGCAGGTAGGCAGAGTCTCCAGTGATCTGGTGCAGTTCCAGCGCTGCCCCGATGCCCGTTCCCTGGTTGTAGGTGAACAGCCAGCCCCGGTCAATGCTGCCATCCTGCTGCCGGTTCAGGCCGTCCCAGATGCACCCGGTCTGGGGGTCCATCAGGTTCTGGATGGTCCAGTGGTAGATCTTCCGGCTGAATTCCAGATCTGCAGGATTTCCTTTCAGGCGGTACAATCGGGCAGCCAGAATGGCTGCAGGAAAATTGGCAGGGGCATTTTTGTAATCCAGCTGGGTTTTCTTCCAGGCAATCCCTCCACCGCAGTGGTCGTTCCAGCCGTGCTGAATGTCGTGCCACAGGGCATCTACAGCCTGCAGGTGTTCTGCTTTCTGGGTGTATTTGTACAGCCTGAGCAGGGCCAGAGCAAGCCATTCCATATCGTCGTAATAATCATTGGTGATGGCCCCGGTGCGCCGCAGCATGCCTGCATGGAGTTTTTCGGCCTGCTGCAAATAAATGGGGTTCTGGCTGCGTTCAAACCCGTCAATGAGCGCATCAATGGTGTGCGCGAACCACCAGTAATGGTAGAGATCGGTGGTTTCTTGCGGGTTGCTGTGGTGGCGGTACAGCCCGGTGTTTTCATCCCAGAAACTTTGCAGGGTGCGCTGGGCAGCTTCGGCTTGCTGGGTCAAATTTGAGGTCCGGGTCATGTTTCATTTCACCTGCAGTGAGTCCAGATTGAGGTAATTGTCGCTGGCTTTGGAGCCGTCAAAAATCAGCGAGATGGTGTTGTCTCCGGCATTTAAAGGCACACTGAAACTGACGGTGCTCCACCTGTCCCAGCCTCTGGTTCCCGTGAACAGCAAATTGTTGGCCCGTCCCTGACCGTTCACGTACAGGTAACGCACGGCATCCCCTGCACCTGTGGCATAACGGAAAGTGAGGGTGTAACGCTTTGCAGCAGGCGCATTTACATGGAAATCCAGCCATTGCCCGTCATGGTTCCACCCTGCCACATACCCTGTGCCGGTGTATCCAGCAGAGGAGCTTTCGGTGGGAATGTTGTGCAGGGTGGCCTTTTCAGCTTCGTAGAGGGTGCCTGTGGTGGCAGGAGGGGTGGTGGCCTCACCGCCGTTGTTCAGCAGGGCAATGCCGCTGAGCAGCAAAGAAGCTGCAGACTGGGTGGCCTGATTCACCGTGCCCACTGGACCTTTCCAGATGAACCCCAGCCCGTTGTTGCTGTCTCTGGAAGTCGTCCACACCGAATTGGCATTGGTGTTCAGGAAGGTCAGGAAGCCCTGCTGGGGTGGGTTTTTGGGGTCTGCCTGCACCAGACGCACCAGCCCTTGCGCAAACATCCCCTTGAAGATCAGGTGGTCTGCCCCGGGGCAACTGCTGGTTTCACAGGCGGCTTCTTTGAGGATGTTTCCGGGGTACACCTGATTCTGGATGGTGCCCGTGGCAATTTTTTCTGCTGCAGAGAGGTACTGGCGGTCTCCGGCAAAGCGGTACAGTTCGACCAGCGCACCCAGAATCACCCCCTGGTTGTAAGTCCAGGTCAGGCCCTGGTCGTTCTGGCAGGACGCGTTCAGGCCATCGTTGATGCGGTTCTGGCTGTTGATCATCCCGCTGTTCTTGAACCAGTTCCAGGTTTTCATGGCCCAGTCGTAATAGCTGCCTGCTCCCGTTCCGTTGCCTGCCCTGCGGTGCAGTTTGGCCGCAGACAGCAAAAACAGTTCGTTGGTGATGGCATTCTTGTTCTGTCTGGCATTGGTCCAGTAGATGCCCCCTCCGCACACGCTGTCCCAGCCTGCTTTGTTCACATCGAAGAGGTTTTTTGCTTCCTGCAGGTACTTGGGGTCCCCGGTCACGTCATAGGCCCGCAGCCAGGTGTTGAGGTACCAGCCGTTGTCGTCGTAGTAATCCGAACGCCGACCCTGGTAACGCCAGAAGGATTTCTCGATCACGTTGAGGAACTTCAGGTCGCGGGTGCGCTCGTAGGTGTTGATGATGCTGTCCAGACCCACCGCAGGCTGCCAGGATTCCCCGCTGGGCGCAATCCACACCCCGGTGAGGGGATCAAAGTAGGACAACAGGGCATTGGTAGAGGCAAGGTCCCGGTCTTCAGCCACGCCCTGGGGCAGGGATTCCGGGCCTGGAGTGCTGGTCTGGGCACAGGCACTGAGCAGGGAAGTGAGCAGCAGAACGGAAAAACCCAGTCGGTGTTTCATGAAAATCTCCAATCAGAAAGTCAGTTCAAAAGAACTGCGAGAAGGGCCAGCAGACAGCCTGCACACAGAAGCCACACAGACAGCACAGGACTGTCTTTCCAGGAAGAAAAGACAACAGAAATCCAGAAATTTGAGGGAATGAAACCAGTTAAGGCCATCCTGAAAGGAAATCAGGACACAGGTCGGTCTGGCTGGTTCTTATGACAGCGATGTCAGAACAGTACTGCAAAAATGCAGGGGCGTCAATACCCCGAAGGCAACCCCACCCGTCCAGGCCCCCGGACCACCACTTCCACCTCGATGATGCGGGTCTGGGGTGGGCTGGTGTCACCGTCCAGGCGGGCAAAAAGCATTTCTGCGGCCACCCTTCCCATCTGGATGGTGTCGTAGCGCACCACCGTGACCTCGAAGGGGAGCATGTCTGCGAGTTCAAAATCGTCGAAGCCTGCGAGGTCCAGCCATTTTCCGCTGCTGGTGAGGCCTTTCAGGACCCCGATGCTCAGGCGGTTGTTGGTGGCAAAAATCGCTGTGGGAGGGTTGGGAAGCTTCAAGAGGTTCAGGGTGGCCTGTTCTGCCTGCTGGGGGTCATGGCACCCCACCACCACCAGCGAACGGTCATAAGTGATGTTTGCAGCGGCCAGGGCCTGACGGTAGCCGTTCATGCGCTCCAGTCCGGTGTGCACGTAAGGGTGGCCGTCCACAAAGGCGATTCTGCTGTGGCCTCTGGCAATCAGGTGTTCCACGGCTTGATAAGCGCCTCCCCGGTTGTCCAGCAGCACCATGTCGGCCTGGATGCCTTCCGGGGGGCGGTCCATGAAAACCACCGGTTCGCTGATGCGCTGGGCATTCAGGTAGGTGTGGTCTCCGGCGGCAGGCACCACCAGCAGACCGTCCACGCTGCGTTGCAGCAGGGTGTTGACCAATTCTTTTTCCCTGAGGGCGTCTTCTTCACTGCTGCCTGCGATGACCAGACATCCGCGCCCTCTCGCCACTTCTTCGATGCCGCGGGCCAGGCTGGAATAAAAGGGGTTGCTGATGTCTTCGGTGACCAGGCCCAGGGTGGAGGTGGTCTGTCCGGGGCGCAGGCTGCGGGCAATTTCGTTGCGCCGGAAGCCCATTTCCTGGATGGCGGCCTGCACCCTTGCTGCAGTGGCGCTTTCCACATTGGGTTCGTTGTTGACCACCCGTGAGACGGTCTTCAGGCTGACCCCGGCCACATTTGCCACGTCCTGCATGGTGGGTTTGCGGGGAATGGAGGGGGCTGGTGTGGGCTCAGGGGCAGGGGTGGGGATGGAGACGCGCTTTCGGGTCACGGTGGGAAGGCTCCTTCTGGAAGTCTTACGTTGTCATGATGCTAAGCTTTTGGCGGGCTGCTGTCAAGGGAAATGCCTTGCAGGAGCGCAAGAACGGTGTGTCAGACTGTGCAGATCGGCCGCACGCAGAGAATCCTTTCGATGGATGAGGGAGCAGGGCGAACTGCAGAGAAGAAACCTCAAAAAACATTTCTGGGACACCTGACTTGCTTTTCTTCTGTCAAAACGGAGCTTTTGCTCTGAACCGGATCCAACTTTGTGGGATCCCTTGACAAACCTTTGAAAACAGACTTATAGTGACGACAACGCTGTCATGAACAAGCCATTGCTGTACCCTGCCGGGTGCAAGCCCTGAACCTGCCTTCAAAAGCCAGAGCACGGGCATCCCCTGCAGTCCTGCCGCTTTGCCCTGATTTGCCCCTGAAAGGAGCCTTTGCCGTGACCAAAAAAGCCCGGCCCTCTGACCTCGATGGTCCCACCCTGGCCCCCCTCACCGCCCGAAAATCCCCCAGTCAGGACAGCTGGCTCGGGTATTTGTTCATCCTGCCGGGCATTCTGGGCTTCCTGCTTTTTGTGGCCTATCCACTCGTCACCTCCGGGTATTACGCCCTCACCGAGTGGAACGGGGCCACCGAGCCGCGCTTCATTGGCTTCGAGAACTTCCGTTATCTGTTTCAGGACGACCCTTCCTTCTGGCCTTCTTTGAAAGCCACGGGGCTTTTCATGGTGCTGAGCGTGCCCTCTGGGCTTTTGATTGGACTTTTGCTGGCCGTGCTGGTCAACCGCAACTTGCCAGGCATTCGCATGATTCGCACGGTGCTCTATCTGCCCGTGGTCTTGCCTGCTGTGGCCAGCCTGACCCTCTGGAAGTTCATCTACAACCCCGATTTCGGTCTGGCCAACCAGATGCTGGGTTTCCTGCACCTGCCCACCCGGTTGTGGCTGGGAGATGTGAACCTCGCCCTGCCTTCGCTGGTCCTGATTGGGTTGTGGGGTGCGGGTGGAAGCATGGTGATTTTCCTGGCCGGATTGCAAGCCGTTCCAAAAGAGCTGTATGAAGCTGCCACGCTGGACGGTGCAAATCCCACCACCACCCTGCTGAAAATCACCATGCCCATGATGAGCCCCATCCTCTTCATGCAACTGATCACCGGAATGATCTCCGCGCTGCAGGCCTTCTCCCAGGCGCAAATCCTCACGCGGGGTGGTCCCAACCTCAGCACCAACTTCCTGATGTACGACATTTACGTCAATGCCTTCGAAAACCAGCAGTTCGGTCTGGCGACGGCCCAGTGCTGGGTGCTGCTGCTCCTGATTGTGGCCCTCACCGTGCTGGTGTTCCGTTTTTCCAGCACCTTCGTGTTCGCAGAGAACGAGAACTGATTTCAGGAGAGGATGCCCATGTCCCAGTTGACCCCCACCCGTCCTGGCCAGAAATCCAGCCAGAGAAGCCGCACCTGGACCCCCGCCCATGTTTTCAGCGTTGTGCTGCTGCTCCTTGTTTGCCTGACCATGCTGTTCCCGCTGTTCTGGATGATCACCACGGCTTTAAAGAGCAACAGTGCCATCTACCAGATTCCCCCCAGACTCTGGCCCGAAGAATTCCACTGGGAGAACTTCATCAACGGGTTCAAAGCCATCAACTTTGGCAAATTGTTCCTGAATTCCAGCATTCTGGCGGTTTTGAATGTGGTGGGCAGCGTGTTCTCCTCGATGGTGATTGCCTATGGTCTGTCCCGCATCCGCTTTCCGGGCCGCAAGGTGTGGTTTTACATCTTCATTGGCAGCATGATGCTTCCTGCGATTGTCACCACCGTGCCCCTGTTCAAACTGTTTCTGTCCATTGGCTGGTACCAGACCTGGTGGCCGCTGATTGTCCCTGCCTTTCTGGGCAATCCCTTCTTCATTTTTCTGGCTTACCAGTACTACTTTTCCATCCCCCTTTCCATTGATGAGGCTGCAAGAATGGACGGTGCAAACCACTGGATCATCTTCACCCGCATCATGGTGCCCCTGACCCGTCCGGTGTGGATTGCCATGTGTGTGTATGCCTTCCAGGGCTCCTGGAACGATTACCTCAACCCCCTGATCTACCTGCCCTTCTCGCCCGAGAAATGGCCCCTGTCCGTGGGCATGGCGTCTTTTGCTGGTGGGTTTGCCGGGGTGGCCGCCACCCGCTGGAATGAGTTCATGGCGACCAATTTGCTGTACATGCTGCCTTCTCTGGTGGTGTTCTTCGTGGCCCAGAACCACTTCATGGCCGGGATGGGTGCACTCAGTTCCCGTTCCAGCAAGTAAGCGCTGACAAAACTTTCCATCCCCTGATGTTCCTGCTGAATCTGCAGGATGGGACCCTTACGGCCCAATTCACCCCCTCACATGCCCCTCTTTAAAGGAGAGAAACCATGAAAACCCCCCGCACCCTGCAAGCCCTTTCTGCCCTCACCCTTGTTTTGCTGACCACCAGCGCATTTGCCCAGAGCAAAACAAAGGTCACCATCATGACCTGGGAAGGCAACAGCACCAATCAGAGCATCATGAATGCCCTGTCAGACTTTGAAAAACAGAACCCAGACATTGATGTGGAACTGGTCAATGTGCCCGCAGGGGGCTACGACCAGGCCCGCAACGGTCTGATCCAGGCCAAAAAACTCCCGGATCTGTTCTGGGTCGGGAACGATCAGGTGCTGGATTACGCCCGTCAGGGGATCCTCTTCGACTGGAGCAAATACGCTGCCAAAGAGAAAGCCCTGATGGCCCGTTTTGCCCCTGGCTCCATTGACAATTACAAGCTGGACGGCAAACTTTATGGCCTTCCCAGCCTGATGAACACCTACGGTTACTTCTACAATGCAGACCTCTTCAAACAGGCCGGAGTGCCGCTGCCAAAAGCCAACTGGACCTACAGGGAGTTCTTCGATGCCGCCCGCAAACTGACCGTCAAGGACGGCAACCGCACCGTGCGTTACGGGGTGTACGGACCGTTGAACGGCATTGAAACCCTCAGCCAGTATTCCCTTTCTGCAGGAGGGGTGGCCCTGGCAGACCGCATCCTGAACACCAGCAAAGTCACCATCACCCCGCAGATGGTGGAAGGGGCAAAAATGTGGTCTGCCGCCATCAAAGACGGCATCGTGACGCCCCGCACCTACCCATCAGATGGCATGACCGAGGTGTTCCTGTCTGGCAAGATTCCCATGCTGGGCGCAGGACAGTGGCTGGCATCCGGTTTCCTGGACAGCAAACCCAATTTCAAATGGGGCTTTGCGCCCATGCCCATCGTGAAGAACAAGGTGCACATTCTGGACGCAGTGGGCATCGCCAGTCCCAGTTACATCAAGAACCCCGATGCCGTCTGGAAGGTGCTCAAGTACCTGGACACCAAAGCCTGGGAAAAAGTGCTTGTTGATGCGCCTGTGGCCCCTGCCGCCTACGTTCCGGCCTCCAAGCCCTACTACGACAAACTCAAAGCTGCTGGGGTGTCCTCCCTGGCCAGTTCGGTGGATGCGATGGTCCGTGCCCAGAGCAAGGTCGGGGTGCGCTTCCTGGCTCCGGCATGGTCCGGCAAGGCCAACGACGTGATCGGGGCCGTCTACAACGACATCATCTCTGGCAATGTGGACATCCAGAACGGTCTGGACAAAATGGCCGCAGACATCAACACCCTCATTCAGAAGAGCCACTGACCCTTGCAGGGGGCTGGCCACCTGACAGCCAGCCCCCTCCATTTTCACTGCCCTGCAAAGCGAGGAACCCACCATGTCCCACCACCCAGTCCTGCAAGCCGTGATCCGTGAGGTGACCGGACAGCTCACCTCCCACCCCCAGGTGGCCGAAGCTTTCCAGAACTGCTACCCCAACACCTTCGACACCACCATCCAGAGCTGTGCAGATGGCAGCACCTTTGTGATCACCGGAGACATTCCCGCCATGTGGCTCAGGGATTCTGCCGCCCAGGTCAGCCCGTATTTGCCCCTGGTGCAGGACCATCCCCAGATCCGCGAGATCATCCGGGGCCTGATCGTTCGGCAGGCGCAATGCTTGCTGCTGGACCCCTACGCCAATGCCTTCAACCAGAACCCCAGTGGCCCCGGTCACAAACAGGACCGTCCTGAACCCAGCCCATGGGTGTGGGAACGCAAATTCGAGCTGGATTCCCTGTGCTACCCCATCCGGCTGGCCCACCAGTACTGGACCCTCACCGGAGACCGTTCTGTGCTGCTGGGCGATTTCCGCCAGATGCTGGATGTGGTTTTGCACACCATGCGCACCGAGCAGCACCACGAAGAGGAGTCCCCTTACCGTTTCGAGCGCCCCGATCCCTTGCTCCCCTCAGACACGCTGGAAAGGGAAGGCCTGGGAAGCCCCACCGCCTACACGGGCATGGTCTGGTCGGGGTTCCGTCCCAGCGACGATGCCTGCACCCACCATTACCTGATTCCGGCCAACATGTTTGCCTGGGTGTCTCTGGGGCAGGTGGTGCAGTGGGCAGAGGAGGTCTACCAGGACGAAAATCTGGCCTTTGAGGCCCGCAGCCTGATGCATGACATTCAGCAAGGCATCCGTGAGTACGGCACCTTCCAGCACCCTGAATTTGGCAAAATCTACGCTTACGAGGCAGATGGTCTGGGAAACCAGCTTTTCATGGACGATGCCAACGTGCCCAGTTTGCTGTCCCTGCCCTACCTGGGATACTGCCCTGCGGACGATCCCATCTACCTGAACACCCGCCGTTTCATCCTCAGCAAGCACAACCCGTTTTATTTTCAGGGGCGTTTCTTGCAGGGGATTGGCAGCCCCCACACCCCCGGAGGTCTGGTCTGGCCCATTGCACTAAGCATGCAGGGTCTGACCTCACTGGACCGCCAGGAACGCCTGGCTTTGATCCGGCAACTGGTCAGCACCACTGCAGGCACCGGATTCATGCATGAGGGTGTGCACCCCGAAGACCCCCACCATTTCACCCGCCCCTGGTTTGCCTGGGCCAACAGCCTGTTCGCAGATTTCGTGCTGAAATCCCTGCAGCTTGGAGACTGGGACGAGGTGCCTACAGACCTGTATGCCCAGAGCGCCCTGCAAACAGCGGGCAGCAGAAAGGACCACCTGTGACAAACTTCTTCTGTCAGCCCACCCTCAGCCTGGATGTGGGCGGAAGCCACGTGACCGCCAGTGTGGTGCAGGCACCCCATGGCTCTGTGCTGCTCACCCCTCCGGTGCGGTTTGAGTTGCACGAAGACCACGCTGCAGATCGGCTGCTGGACGCCTGGGCGCAGGTGGCAGTGCAAGCCTGGCAACACTGCAATTTGCAGGTGCAGGGCATCGGGGTGGGCATGCCGGGGCCTTTTGATTACCAGACTTCAGAAGCCCGCTTTACGGGAAAATTTCGTTCCCTGAACGGTGTGCAAGTGACGGAGGAATTGCGTCAACGCTGGGCAGGCACTCCCCTGGCAGATTTACCGCTGCATTACCTCAACGATGCTGCAGCCTTCACGCTTGGGGAAGCAGTTGCGGGTTTTGCAAAGCGAGATGGTCGGGTGCTGGGCATCACACTGGGCACCGGACTGGGCAGCGGTTTTGTGATCGACCGCCATGTGCTGGCGGGTGGAATGGGCATTGCCCGCGAAGGCCAGATTGGCTGGGAACCCTACCTGGACGCCACCGCAGAAGATTACGTGTCCACGGGCAGGCTCAAGGCCGATTACTGGCGCTGGGGCGGAGAGCGCATCAGCCCTGCTGAAATCGCCCGCCGCGCCGAACAGGGAGACGATGCTGCCCAGCAGGTCTTCCGTCAATTCGGCACCCACCTGGGCAGCATTGTCTCCGAATGGGTGCAGCGTTTCTCGCCGGATGCTGTGGTGTTCGGAGGGGGGATCTCACGGGCCTGGGGCTGCTTTTCTCCTCAATTGACCCGTCAGGTGCCTTCAAAAGTCAAACTGTATGCCAGCCACCTGATGGAAAACGCTGCTCTGATCGGAGCTGCAGCCCACACCCAGAGTCAGCTGGATTTCTTGCTGCTGAACAGGCTGTGAGCTGGCCCGTTGCTGCAGTTGCCTGAGTTCAATCTGCAGGGGTCAATTGGTCGGCTGGGACCTGCCTGACAGAGGCCCCTGGCGCTGGGGCTGGGTGCCCTGAGCAACATCAAACATTTTTCGCATGCGCACGGCGGCCCGGTTTTTCAGCTGGTCTTTGTGGTTTCGCACCAGCATTTTGCTGAGAACAGCTCCAGACAGGGTCACATCCTGCTCAACCACCGTGAGGCTGTCCTGCACAGAAAGGTCCCATTTGACCAGCAATTCAGTGCCATGCTGGTAGGTCACAGAGAGCACCAGGCTTTCCAGGGGCTGAAGTTTCACGATGCAGAAATTCTGCTTGCTGCCATCTTTGAAGAGGATGCTGCCCTTTGCCCCCTGCTTGAAAGGACCAGTCATTTTGACATCCTCAATGTCGGGGTCCCAGGTGGCCCAGTGTTTGACCTGGGCGAGCAGAGACCAGAGGGTTTCGCGGTTGAAGGGGACGCCTGCTTTGAGGGTGGTGATGTGCATGATGGCTCCTGAGAAGAAGGTGCAAGGCAGCAGGTCAGACGCCGCTTGGTGTCGATGGTCACAAGTTGAGCAGCGTCCTGCAAGTCTGAGAGCGGACTTTTGTGTGTTCAGATGTTGTTCATAGTGTTGCACATGTGAGGCCTGTTTGTCTATTCCCTGAGGACCGGCTGGAAGCTTGAAGAATGAAGAACAATTTGGGAACATTTGCGTTTTGTTCAGGATCTTCGGGAAAAATCTCTTGAAATAGCCTCCAGGGCATGTCTATTTTGCGGACCGCATACTGAATCCACTCCATAGGGTGGCTATTGGAGTAAAATTGTTTTTGGAACAATACTGAACAAATTTTGAACATCCCTGACTGAAATGACATGCGAAGACGGATGAAAGGTTGCAGGTGTGATCAAAACCTGCAGATCCTCTCCCTTTTGCTGTCTGTGAGATGGAGCCAGAAGGTGGCCCTCTGCTTTCTGCCTCATGCTATCTTGGTGAAAACCCAACGGAGGCACCCATGACCCGGCATCCCATCATCACAGGTCTGTTTGAAACCCACATCAACGTCAGCCAGCTGGAAACCTCCATGCAGTTTTACGGAGAGGTGCTGGGTCTGGAGCTGGCCCACCTGGAAGAACAGCGTCGCATCGCGTTTTACTGGATGGGAGGGAGGGGAGAGTCCATGCTGGGTTTGTGGGAAACCCCTCCTGCAGAAGTGGCAAGGCAGCATTTCGCTTTCCGTTCCACCCTGGAAGGGCTGGAGAAAGCCGCCTCATACCTGAAAGACAAAGGCCTGCAGGGCTACAACTTCCTGGGTGACGGCACAGACCGCCCGATGGTCTTCGGCTGGATGCCCGCCCTGGCCCTGTATTTCCGCGACCCGGACGGGCACTCTCTGGAATTCATCACCATGCTGGAAGGGAAGGCCCGACCCGATGTGGGGGTCATTTCTCTGGAAGACTGGCAGGCCCTGCAGAACGGTTAAGACAGCCAAACAGCAAAACAGCCCGGAGCAACCGGGTTGTTTCGTCTGGTCGGTTCTGGTGTCACCCTGGTAGGTGTTGGTGATGGCATCGCTGACCACCAGTGCATAAGCCTTGCCATTGGCGCTGGCCGAACCGTTCAGCTTCAAGGTCATGGCGCAAACTGAAACCTGCCCGCTGGACGGTCTCACTGAGGTCCCAGGCTGCCCAGGCCTGAGGGAAGACAGCGGGAAGACAGCGGAATGAAAACCAGCCCATAAAAAGACCACAGCATGCTGTGGTCTTTTTATGGGCTGGTTTTTGTTTTTTTTGTTTTTTTTGGGGTCTGCTGTCTCAGGTGAGCTGTTCCAGAATGCTGGGATCCTGAATCTGGCGGTCTTTTGCCAGCAGCAGCACCTTGGAGATCACCTCGGCGGTTTTGGGGTCGTTGTCTGCAAAGGGCAGGAAAATGCGTCCGCGGTGCTGGGAATGCACCGGAAGGATGCAGAGGGCTCCTCCTGGGTGGCGGTGCACGGTGCCTGAGCCCAGATGCACCGAGTAATCTGCGTGATGTCCCTGAATCAGGGCGTGGACTGCTTTCAGTTGCACATTGTCGATCTTCAGCAGCCTGAGGGTTTCCTGGATCAGGCGACTGCGCATCTCCACGGTGGATTGGCTGGCTTCGGGGTCCACGCCACCCACATGTGCCACACTGACAATCAAATCCACATCCCGCATGACTTCGCTGAAAATGCGTGGTGGGACGCTGGAAATGGGCAGGGGTTCCCACTTGCCCCGTTCGGTGAAGACCACCTGTGAAACCGTGAGCCCTTCAATGTCCAGAGGCGTGTAAAAGCCTTCCTGGAAGTAAAGCCACACGTTCAGCCCCTCACTGTGGAAGGTTTTTCTGGCCCCTTCTTCAGGCACCGTGACCCAGTTGCGGGTCTTCAAAAGGGCCAGGGCCTGTCTGGGATTGAGTTGCTGACCCTCGTAACGTTTGCTGCTGGTTCCTTCCAGTTCCTGCGCGGTGGGCAGGTAGTATTCCCGGAAGATCTGCTTGAAAGGCTGCTGGATCTGCTTTTCAAAGCAGTGCTGCTGCCATTCCCGCCACTGACCCGAGGTGAGCAGGTCATGGGCATGGGCAATGCGGTACCCTTCGTCGGTGAGGGGGGAACTGCCATCCAGGGTGTTCAGGACGCTGCCATCTGAGAAACCCAGCTTCTGCTCGCCCTGCACCCACAGCAGGTTTTGCAGCATGGGCCGGACCACCGGATGGGTGAACAGCGTCTGCACTTCTTTCAAAGAAAAGTGGTCCCCGCGCACCATGGCCTGCTCGAAGGCCTCCCGCATGCGGGATTTCTGCTGCTCCAGATGTTGCTTGCTTTGCAGCAATTCCACCACTTCAGGGTTTTTACGCAGGGCCGGAGGAATGTTCTTGAGGGGTTTCCCGGCCTTCTGGATGTCAATGTGGGGGGTGCCTTCTTCATCCACCCTGAGGGTGAGGGTCACTGTGTCCAGGGTGACCTGCTGACCGTTGAGGTTTTGCACCTCCAGCGTTTCCATCTGCCACATCAGGCGCTCGGGGTCGGCAAAACCTGCACTTCTGGCCAGGTTGTGCAGCCCGATGCGGGAAGCGAGCTGTTCACTGGCCTGTTTCATGGCCCCGAATTGCTTGCTCTCTTTCAGGAAAGCCTGCAGGATGCGGTAGCGCTGCAGCACCACCCCTTCTTGCTGTGCAGGCAAAAGTCCCAGTGCCCGCACGCTGTCCTGGTGGCGTTTGGTCTTGATGCTCTGGACCATTTCGCGTTCATCTGCCTGACCCAGAATGGCTCTGGCGTAAAGCTCTGCCCGTTTCTGGGCTCCGGTGCTGGACAGGTACCGGGAGGCTTTCAGCAGCTCTGCAAAATGGTTTTCTCCCAGCGCAGCAATCATGGCTTTGAACCACTGCACATCCACCGCGCCATCCAGCAGGTCCTGGGCAGAGAGGGGGGTGCGCTCTGCAATTTCGGCCTCCCACACTTCCCGCACCTGCTGGTCCACAAAGTATCCGGTGTCTCTGGTGTGGGCATGCAGCCAGTAAATGGCCGCCGTCAGGCCCGTCCAGCCCAGGTGTTTTTCCACCAGATCGGCCCACTGTGGGGCATAAACCGCCAGTTCCAGCAATCGGCTGTCACTCAGGCCCTGTTCTTTTGCCAGCGCAGAAAACCCTTCTGGGGTGTCCTGGGGTGCCGGGAAAGACACCCGGATCAGGTGGCTGTACACCGCGGTTTTGCTTTCGGTGTTCTGCACGTGGCCACGGGTCATGGTTTCCTTGCCCAGACCTTTCAGCAACTTCAGGGTCAGGTCCATGCCCTGCACCGAGCGCAATTGACTGGCGGGCAAACTGGCAGCGGTGGGCAAATCTGCCCGATGCAATTCGATTTGCAGAATCCGGCTTCGGATGCGTTCCACGAGTTCCAGAAGCTCAGGGGCAGGCTGGTCTTTGAAGTTTCTGGCGGTCAGGGCGGCAAGGTCACGGAAACCGGGGTTCCAGCCGTACTGGTTGTTGTCTTCCCTGGGTCCGATCAGGTGGTCCAGCACATCGTGTTCAGAAGCAAAGCCATGCTCCCAGGCTTTCAGCACCAGGGGAAGCTCAGGCCGGAGTTTTGGCAGGTGGGCAAAACCACGGTTGCTGTACAGCTCCAGGTTCCACAGGCGCTTCACCTGGTCCGGGGTTGGGTTCTGGTGCAGCAGGTAAAGCTCCCTGGAATAAGGCCTGGGATCCTGCAGGCCGCCGTAGGTTTCTTTTTTGGGCACCAGCAGGGGATCCAGCAAACTGAGTTCACTTTCTTGCAGGTCCAGCAGGAAATCCACAGCCTCTGCAGGAAGGGTTTCACCTTTCAGGAACTCCAGGATTTCCAGAATCAGGTTCTGGGACTTCAGCGCAGGCAGTTTGAGGTCTGGCAGCAGGACATGTCTGGCCTCTTCCCCGAAACGCTGTCTGGTTTTCACCTCCTGGATCCATTTCAGTTGCTCCAGATCGTGGGGTTGTGGATCGGGACGGGCGGCCCACCACTTCTGCCACACCTCTGCCAGTGGGAAGGTTTCCTGCTGGTCCAGACGGTAACTGTGGGGGTGCTCAATGAGGTTTCCCAGCAGGAAAGTCTGCATTTCTCCGTTGTGTATTTTCAGGTGAATTTCGGTGTCTGCATGGGAAAAGATCAGACGGTCCAGTTCTTTCAGCCACTGCACCATTTCCAGACGCTGGTAATTGCGCTGCACAAATTGGGGAAGGGTGAACCTGGAAAGCTGCTGCGGATCGAACAACCCCAGACCGTTTTGCAGGGTCAGTTGCTCATCTGGCAGACGCAATCCTTCATAAAGCTGGGCTTCGTTGGCATTTTTGGGAGCAAAGGTCTCCAGCACTTCACCCAGCACGCCCTGCACTTCCGGTTCACTGGATTTTTCTTTGACCATTTGACCCAGTAGGTCCAGCCCGGCCAGCCGCACATCGGTTTTCTTCTGGGTGGTCAGCCGCCTGACCGAGGCCACCTGTCCAGAGGTGGGCTGTTTCAGCAGCAACTGGCTGGCTTTCTGCCGCACATCTGCACCTTTGCGGGAGAACAAATTTTCCAGGGACTGAATTTCTTCTTCAAACAGGCTCTGTTTTTCCAGGGCTTCAAAGGCGCACCGCCGAATGTGCTCGTCGGTGTGTCCCAGCGATTGCACCAGATGTTCCCTGAGGGGGCCTGCTTGCAGTCTGGATTTGCCCAGATCCCGCAGCACCTGACCATGCTGCCACGAACCCATGCTGGCAAAGTAAGGCAGCAGATCAGACTTCGGGCGCTGGCCCAGGGCTTGCGGCAACAGATTGAACACTGCACTGCGTGGAGAAATCCAGCCCAGCCAGGGCCACACCAGCGGCTCCAGTTTTCCTTCTTTGGGCAGCTTTTCCCCGAGGTTCACCAGTTCCATGAAAAGGGCTTCTGGGGTCTCCTGGCGGGCAAACTGCTGGGAAATGCCCAGCGAGGCCACCCGGAGGTCGCTGTCCCGCATCAGGGTCAAAAGGTGTTCTGCGAATTCGGGCAGGCCTGTGCTCTGCATCACCTGTGCAGCAGCGTAACGCCTTTCCACATCGGGATCCTGCAGCAGGTCCTGGCCCAGACGCAGCACTTCACGGGCATCTCTGAAGCCCACCACCATCAGGGCCATGTAGAGTTGCTGACCGTTGCCCTTCTGCAGGGCATTTTGCAGGGCTTCGGGGTCTTCCAGCAGGTTCAGGAAAGTGCTCAGCTGGGTTTCCAGCATTTTGCGTTCGGTGACATCCCCGTGAAGCCCCAGCCACACGGCAACAGCCCGCATCACGGCAGAGAAGCGCAGCAAATCTTCTGCAAGGATCAGTTTCACCATGCGCAGGAAAGCTTCTGGGTGGGCTTCATCCACGGTTTCCAGCACCACCTGCCGGAGGCCCTCCTGCTTCTGTGCAGCCAGCAGCAGTTTTTCAGTGAAAATCCAGGCCTCTGGATTGTTGCTGCTCAGCAGGGCACGGGTCACATGCCTGCCCATCAGACCCACTTCGTGTTCAGAGGCTGCAGTGTCCTTGAGAATCTGCAGGACCTCTTGATCCCCCTGGTTGATGGCAGCAGCAAGCAGGTACCCCAGGGTGTCCCCGTGGTAACTGCTGAGGTGTCCTGCCCAGGCGACCATCCAGGACAAATCCTGATCGTAGTGGCGGGTGAGTTGCCACAGGTCCAGCATCCACTGCCATTTTTTCTGGAACTGGATGATGTGGTTTGTCACCCGAAAAGATTTGCGGCTGTAACCCAGCTGGTAGGGCAGGGTGTCCAGCAACTGCCAGGTGGCTTCAACCTGTGCTGCAAAACGGGGGAACAGCACCTGAAACACCTGCAGGCGCTCTGCTTCCACCATGTTCTGCAGGGTTTGCTGCAACTGTTTTTGCAGGTTCTGGTGTTTCTCGGGTTGGTGGTAAGAGCTCAGGGTGTCCAGTTCATGCAAGCCCAGGGCAAACGTTCTGGCCGTTTCAGGGGCTTTTGCTGCACGATCTTTGTACCCATCTTTCCATTTGATCTGCAGTTCCTTCAGGGTTTTCTGTGCGTCTTCGGCCCGCATGTCAGCCCCCCACCAGTGGGGTCAGGCGCAGGAACATGATCCTTGCATCTTCTGGCAAATTCAGGGTTTCGGAGAGGTCTTCCAGCTGGTTTTCCCCCAGAAACACGTAATACAGGCCGTCTTTGAATGCTGTAATGGCCACCTGCTGGGCTTCAAACACATCTGCCTGCTGCTGGGTTTCCAGACCCCCCGAGGTGATTTTTCCAACCTCCAGCCCTTTTTGCAGGCTTTCCGGGGTGAGCAGCTTAAACAGTTGTCCATCCTGCTGTCGCTGGTTGAAGGCTTCCACCTGTTCCCGCACCACTTCTTCAATCAGTTCCTGCAGGGTCAGGGTGCTTCGGGAGAGGGTGAGGGACACGGGTTCAAAGGCTTTTTTTCGGCCCAGAATGCGGCTTTCAAGAATCATGGGAGGCACCTCGGTGTGAAATCAATTGTAACATCCATCAGTATATTCTGTTTTTAACATAATTTCTAGATGTGTTCTGTTTTTGATTGTATTTGCTCAGCCCTGCACAATCCTCTGGTGGTTTTCTGGATCGGTGGCCCCTTCGGTGGAAACCACCAGCACAGTGCTCTCTGCAGTCAGGCCCAGGTTTTCCCGGAACAGTTCTGCTTCTGGGTGGGACATCAGGGCCAGCAAACCTGCCACACCTGCAGCTCCACTTTCGCCAGAAACCACCCCCTCTTTGGCCAGCAGGCGCATGGCGTCTTCAGCAAAGGCATCTGGAACGGCCACCGCTGCAGACAGACCTCCCTGCAAAAAAGGCCATGCCAGAGGAGAGGTGTGCCCACAGTTCAGTCCGGCCATGCTGGAAAGGTGGGGGCCAGGCGCAGCGGTCAGGGTGCCCTGTTGCAAGCTTCTGAGCACACAATCGGCCTGCAGAGGTTCCACACCCACAATGCGGGTGTTTTGATCCGCAACTGCATAATGCTGAATGACCGCAGCAGCCAGCGAACCCACCCCCATCTGCACCGCCACCAGATCGGGCTGAGCGGCCTGTACATCCTGCAACTGCAGGTCAATTTCCTCAAAGATGGTGCTGTACCCCTCCACCACCCAGCCCGGAACGCGGGTGTAGCCTTCCCAGCTGGTGTCGCTGATCACCAGATGCCGCTCACTGGCAAACTCTGCTGCCGCCAGGACCGCATCGTCATAAGATCCAGCGATGACCTCCACGGTTGCCCCTTCGCTCTCAATGGCTTTCCGCCTTGCCGGAACCATGTCCTCTGGAACCAGAATGTGGGCCTGCAGTCCCAGCCAGTGGGCCGTTCGGGCCACTGCCCTCCCATGGTTGCCATCGGTGGCGGCCACCAGGGTGAGGGGCAAAAAAGGTTTCAGCTGGTCCGCGAGGTCTTGCAGGGTTTCCCAGCTTTTGAAGGGACCAAAACGCGTCTGGAGTTCCCGGTAAGTGGCCCAGCTTGCCCCCAGAATCTTGTAGGCAGGAAGCCCCAGACGGTGCTGCTCGTCTTTCACCCACACCTGCTTTACGCCCAGCACCTGGGCCAGAAGGGGCACAGAAACCAGAGGGGTCTGCTGGTAACCGGGAAGCCTGCAGTGAAAATCCAGCAGGTCAGGATGTGCTGTCCGGGGAAAGGTCTGGGTGTGAGGGGCAAAGTAGAAACGGGGTTCTGTCATGGGGTTTTGCATCCTTCCCTGGGATCTGGGCACGAGAGGACTGAGGGGTCTGGCGGTCTTGAGTCCACAGGACAGATACACTGAAGAAGATGCCCAGGAAATCCACTGCTGTGCCTCCTGAAAAAGCAAAACTCTTGCAGGATCTGATCAGTCGGTTTGATGCACTGGTCCAGCAGGATGGATTTGAACTTCAAGCAGAAGGCAGAGAAACAACCTGGGTTCGCAAACAGCAGGCCGGAGAAGCCAGCATTCACCTGAATGCTTCCTTCAAAAAACGCAGCTGGAGGTTGGGTTTGACCCTCAGGCAGGTTTATGTGGATGCGGGTCTGGAACGCTGCGTTCTGAGAACCCATTTGCAGCTGCTGAATCCAGAGCGTTTTGCCGCTCACCTCATCCTGGCAGATCCGCTGGACCTGGAAAGAAGAACCCTGGATTTGCAGGACGGATTTTGGAATGAGGTGCTTCCTTTCTTTGCTGCTGTGGACACCATCCAGAAAGGCATAGAGGTGATTTTGCAACACAGCGACTGGTTCATAGGCCCCAGCCGCTGGAAGCCCTTTTTGCTGGCAGATCAACTGGCTGGTCTGCTGGAGGTTTCCGAAACGACAGCGATTCGCCAGCGCATTGCTGCAGCAGTTCAACATAAACATGCTGGAAATCCTGAAATGCTGGCCTCCTGGGAACAGGTTCAGGCAAGTCTCCTGCAGAAAAGACCCCCAGAGTACGACTGACTTTTTCACAAAGGCCCCGGATCAAACAGATTGGCAAAATGCCCGAATGCTGCGCACCAGCACCTCACAGCACTGCTGAACAGATTCAAGTTCCACCCATTCTTCGGTGGCGTGTGCACCTGCCCCGGAGGGTCCAAAAACCACTGCTGGAATGCCTGCCTGTTGCAAGAGGGCAGATTCCATCCAGAAGGTCATGCCCTGGAGTGCCGGAGGGTGCTGCAGCACCTGGGTGGCTTCCTGCAGAACAACCTGCACAATCGGGGCCTCTGCAGGAACCTCGAAGCCAGGACGGTGCAGGGTGGTCTGGTGCTGGACCGCAAAGCTGGCGTCTGCATGGCTGAGTTCGAACAGCAGGGCTTGCAACTCAGCCTCGATCTGGGGTACCTCCTCATGGGGCAAGGTGCGCCTTTCTATCTGCAGAACGCATTTCTCCGGGTAGCTGGAGAGCTCCTGACCCCCCTGAATCAGGGAGGCATGCACCGATCCATGGCCCAGCAGGGGATGGGCAGGTCTGGCCTGCAGGTCCTGCTGCCACTGCTCGATTTTGCCCAGCACCCGTCCCATGTGAGCAATGGCATCTGTGCCCAGATCGGGGCGGGAACCATGGGCGGCTTTTCCTGTGGTGGTGATCTCATGCCAGGTGAAACCTTTGTGGGCAATGCACAGCGCAAGTTCGGTGGGTTCCGTGACGATGGCTGCATCTGCAGAAATGGTCTTTAAAGCGTGCTGCATGCCGATGCTGGCGTATTCTTCATCTGCCACGGCGGTGAGAATCACATCTCCTGCAAGCTGCAGGTCCCTGGCTTTTAACAGGGCCACCATGCAGGCCGCAAGGCCCCCTTTCATGTCGTAGGCCCCGCGCCCATACAGCCTGCCGTTTTCGATGCGGGGCACAAAAGGATTTTGCATGCCAGCTGTTCCCACCACATCCAGATGGGCATTGAGCAGCAGGCTGCGCCCGTTGCCTGTTCCCAGAACCCGAGCGATCACATTGTAGCGGCCTGGTGCAACCTGCTGGCGCTCGGCCGGGATGCCCTGGTCTTGAAACCACCTTTCCACAAAAAGGGAAATCTCACCTTCCCCTTTGCCTTCCGGGACGAGGTCTGGATTGGTGGAGTCGATGGCCACCAGCTGGCTGAGCAGGGTCTGCAGGTCTGCGGTCATGTCAGTAATATATCACATATCACTGGTGGTGCCGGGAGGCTTTTGTAGAGCAGATCCGATCATCCTAAAGACATCAGCACGGAAACCTGCGTGTGGAATTCGGTTTTTCTGCCATGCCTCTGAAAAAATTTTCAGGAACCCCGGTCATGCAGACATTGCTGCTGCAAAGTTTTCAGGGGTGTCAAACTGACATCAACAGTGCAGAAGTGTCCAGAACCAGATGGATTCAGGGCACCCCAGGCTGTTTTGAAAGGAAAGCATGACCTACACCAACCCCGTGATTTCCGGTTTTTACCCGGACCCCAGCATTTGCCGGGTGGGAGAAGATTACCATCTGGTCACCAGTTCTTTCGAGTATTTTCCCGGTGTGCCGCTCTTTCACAGCCGGGACCTGGTGAACTGGCGGCAGATCGGGCATGTGCTCACCCGCCAGAGCCAGCTGGAATTTCCGCGCTGGTCGGCTTCGGGCGGCATTTTTGCTCCCACTTTGCGTTACCACGATGGCACCTTTTACATGATCACCACCAACACTTCAGGCCAGGGCAATTTTGTGGTGCACACGCAGGACATCCATGGTGAGTGGTCGGATCCCGTGTGGATTGAGCAGGGCGGCATCGACCCCTCTCTGTTCTTTGATGACGATGGTACGGTGTACCTGTCCACCAGCTGGTCAAAAGGCTGGCCTGTTCCAGAGGACATCGATCCAGATGGAGCATACTGGGGCATCCAGCAGAGTGTGATCGATCTCAAAACCGGAAAGCGGCTTTCAGAACCCCGGGTGGTGTGGTCTGGCACCGGTGGACGTTACCCGGAAGGCCCCCACCTCTACAAAATCCAGGGCAAGTATTACCTGCTGATGGCAGAAGGTGGCACCGAAAGAGGCCACATGATCACCCTTGGCCGCAGTGACAGTCCCTGGGGACCTTTTGAAAGCTGTCCCCATAACCCCATCCTGACGCACCGCAGCCTGTACAGCCCCTTTCAGGCCCTCGGACATGGCGATCTGGTGGAAGCGCACGATGGAAGCTGGTGGATGGTCTGTCTGGGCATCCGGCCCCAGGGCAATCCCGAAACGGCCCACCTGGGAAGGGAAACCTTTCTGGCTCCAGTGCACTGGACAGAAGAAGGCTGGCCTGTGGTGGGGAACAGCGGGCGACTCGGCAAAATCAACAAAAGCCCTGACCTTCCAGCCCATCCCTGGCCTGAAGCAGAGAAGGCAGAATTTGCAGGCCCACAACTGGATCTGAAATGGGTCACGCTGGGTCATCCCCGTGAAGGCATGGTTTCACTTTCTGAACGGCCTGGAGCCCTGCGCTTGCAAGGCAATGCACTGGGGTTGCAAGACGGTCCGGGCGTGGCTTTTGTGGGTCAGCGTCAGCAGCATTACGCCTGCAATGTGAGCGTTCACCTGGACTTTGATCCCCAGAATGAGGGTGAAGAAGCGGGAATCACTGTCTGGATGAACCTGCAACACCACTACGACCTTTATGTCACCCGACAGGACGGAAAGCGGGTGGTGGTGCTGCGCAAACGCATCGACGACCTGATGTCCTGCAAAGCTGTTCCTGTGCAGGATGGCCCGGTGCAACTGAAGATCAATGCTTCCCCTGAGGTGTACCAGTTCAGTGTGCAGCAGGGGACAGCAGAACAGACTGTCGGGTCAGGGGTCGCCAGGTACCTCGCTCCAGAAGTGGCCGGAGGGTTCACAGGCGTGGTGCTGGGATTGTTTGCCTCTGGCAACGGTCAAATGCCCGCAGCGTTTTTTGAGGGGTACCAGTATCTGGCCTGAGGTTTGATGGATGCTGGGCAAGTCTGAAAGGATCTGTCCAGCATTTGTTTCAGGGGCCAGGGCAGAAACCTGATGGATACGCCATGCAGCGGATTTTCCAGGTTGCGGTGTTCAGTACCATCCAGACATGGACCTCTTTGATGTGTGGCCCACCCTGCCTGGATACGGCCAGGAAATCCTGCTGGACACCCGGCTGCTCACAGACCGGGCCACCCGCAAGGTGCATTTTGTGCAGACCCCACAGGGAAAACATGTCCTGAAACTGGATGCAACCGCTGGCATTTTTGAGGCAGAGGTGCAGGCTGTAAAGCACTTGCAGGCCCTGGGTTTCCCGGTGCAGGAAGTGCTGCTGGTGCAGGCAGGACCTCCTGCAGTGCTGTTGATGTCCTGGTGGGAAGGGGAGGCCATCAGTCACCTGGGTTTAGCAGCAACCCTGGAGACCCTGAGCAGGCAACTTCAAAGGCTGCACCAGCAACCCGGGTGGCTTCCCCCACCGCAGGGCTTGATCTGGGCCGACTGGATGCAGGGCTGGCTGAACCACGCCCTTTTTTACTGGAAAAGCACCGGACAGGCACCCGAGCGGGCTGCAGATCAGGTGAACCTGTGGTTTGCAAAGCTGGTTCCCCTCATGCAGCACAGGGGCCAGCAACTGATTTTGTTTGATGGCAAACCCGAACACTTTCTGGAAACCCCGGCAGGAGAAGTGGTGTGGATTGATGTGGCAGAGCTCCGGTCTGGCGATCCCCTGATGGATCTGTCGGTGCTGGAAGTAAACCACCCACCTCTGGCCACAAGCCTGAGACAGCATCATCCTGCACTGGACAGCACAGAACAGCAGCTTTTCAGGTTTTATGTGTTTCTGCGTGCGCTGGCAGCCGCAGAGTGGAATGAAAAAGAACTGGGTGGGGCAGACCGGGAACGGTTTTTGCAACTGGCTGCATGTCACTTTGCGGCAGGGCAGCAGGAAGATTCAGGTTTCTGAGAGCTTCAGCGCTGCTGCGGCCACATCCCGTGCCACCTGATCCATGAAAGCCTCATTGAGGGGAGCATTCTGGATCAGCAGGCGATACCACACCGGACCGAGGGCCAGATCGATCAGGTATTCTTCCTGCTCTGCGCTGAACTGGAATGGTCGCCGCAGGATTTCTGCGAGGCGGTTGCGGCGTTTGATCAGGTGTTTTTCGCGCAGTTCTTTCAGAAAGGCAGCGTCCTGCAAACCCTCGGCCAGCAGGGCACGGTTGGTGGTGCCACAATCGCTGTTTAAGAGCACTGCGGTTTGCTGCAAGTACAGGCGCAGGTCTTCTTGCAGGTTTCCAGTGGGCGGGACCAACGGGATGCGGTCTGCCTGATCCACAAAGGCGTCCAGAATCAGATCCCGTTTGCTTTTCCAGCGGCGGTACAGGGTCTGTTTGGCAATGCCGGTGTGCTGGGCGATGCCTTCCATGCTGATGGCCGCGTAGCCCTGTTCTTTCAGCAGGTGTAAGGCCGCTTCTTTGGCGGCGTCTGAGTGGGCGTGGTTGCGGGGTCTGCCTGTGGACATGGCTCCAGTGTAGCATGCCCATAATTCCAATACGTGACGTGACGTATTGACAATACGCGACGATGCGTCTTTAATCTATTTATGCAACGGAGCGTCTTGAAATCAGATGGATCCTCAACCGGCACGGCCCTCTCTGCCCTGTCGGTGGCCTATTTCATGCTGGGCACCAGCACCCTCTCGGTGGTGGCGCTCAGTGCCTCCATCAGCCAGGAATTGCAGGTGACCGGAGCACAGACCGGACTTCTGGTCACGGTGTTTTCGCTGTCTTTTGCAGCAGCAGCCCTGCTTTCCCCCCTTCTGGTCGGACACTGGCCCCGCAAACGGCTGCTGCTCACCGGCATGGCCCTCCTGATGGTGGGCTTGCTGCTGGGAGCGGTGGTGCCCAGTTTTGACTTGCTGCTCCTGACCCGTCTGATTGCAGGCATTGGTGGTGCCCTGGTGGGACCGGTGATTTCTGCCACAGCCAGCACGCTGGTGCCCGCAGAACAGCAGCAACAGGCCCTCTCCCGTGTGTTTGCAGGCTTTACCCTTTCCACTGTTCTGGGCATCCCCATGACTTCCGTGGTGGGTCCCCTGCTGGGCTGGAGGGGTACCCTGGTGCTGCTCTCTGTGCTCTTGCTGCTGACCGCACTGTTCCTCTGGAAGCAGCTTCCTCACGTTGCAGGCGGTCAACAAGTCACCTTGCGCACCTACCAGCAGGTCTCCCGCACCCCTGGACTTTTCCCCGCCCTCTTCACCACCCTGCTGCAAATCGGAAGTGTGTTTGTGCTGTACGGGGTGATTGCCAGTTACCTGACCAGCCGTTTTGGCAGCAACCCCGCCTGGATTTCCGCCACCTTCCTGTCTTTTGGATTTGCTGGTGTGCTGGGCAATTCCCTGGTGGGCACGTTAAACGCACGGCTGGGAAACGCCAGAATGCTGCTGTTCAGCCTGGTGGGTGGAGCCCTCACCCTGCTTTCTTTGCTTTTTGATCCCGGGGTGCCCCTGGCAGGCCTGATCAGCTTCATGGGCCTGTCCTTCTTTGGGCAGATGTTCCAGACCCCCCAGCAGGAACGCATGATCCGCCTGAACCCCCAGGCCAGAAACCTGATGCTGGGCTTCAACTCGGCCACCGTGTATCTGGGCATGAGCATGGGGTCCCTGCTGGGCAGCCAGTTGCTGGTCACGCTGGGCAGTCCGCTGCTGGCCCTTCCTGCTTTTGCCATGATGCTGGCCGGGGCTTTGCTGACCGGGTGGGCCACCCGCAAAGCCAGAATCCCGGTGCCTTCAGTCTAAAAGCCTTCTGTAACTGCTGAAAAAGACTTGCTGAAAAACCTTTCGGCAGGTTTTCTTTTTGCTGTGAGAGCCCTGAAATGCACCTGAGGTTTCCTGCAAATATTCTTTTCGGAACCTTTGCCGTCTGTCGCCAAGCCTTTCTTTGTCCAGAACCCTCCATCCAACCTCACCCAGTGGGCAGATGAAGCCCTCTATAGGTTCAAGCAATCCAGGCGCAACCAGGTGAGCAGGCATGTGGGGACAGGAGAGAGGGCGTAGAATTTGTGATTCAAAGATATGATTTTATGAACTCTTCAAATAACTTACGGTCTGCAGTGGTTAGAACATGAAGAACAAGCTCGGTGAAAGCCCTGTCTTCAGATTTTATTCCCGAAATATAATTCAGCCAGAATCTTTTTAGATTGCAGTCGAAACAGGTGCGTTCGCCTTTCGAGGTTTTTCCTGTATAAATTATACTGCTAAAAATTTCTATATGATCAAAATAATTATCTAGTCTGGGATGAACTATATAATAATTGGCCGAACTTTCGCTGTAAGCTTTGGTCTTTAGTTTTTTTACCAGAGTGGATTTATCATTTTTTCTTCTGTTGCACCACTTGCACGCAAGAACAAGATTTTTTTCTGTAAAGACATGGCGATCATCTTCATCTATGGACACAATATGATCTATGTGCCAATCATCGTTATCAATATCGCGAAGGTTTTTTTGGCAGTAATAGCAGATTTGTCTCTGGGAGGTTAGGAGTATTTGCTTGATCTTTCTGTAGATGGGTCTAAAATCTTCGTGATCCCATTTTTCTCTGCCAGTTAAAGACAAGTCATTGATTCTTTTGACAACAATTAGATCTGTTGCATCAAAGAGCGTGAGGTTTGCCAGCTTGGGAAGAGTCATCCTCTTTTGATTTCCTTTTTGATCACTTCCTGTGCCAGAGTACGCAAATCCTGATCCATTTCTGAAAGCATGGAAGTCAACTCGCTTTTCAGCTCCCGAAATTTCCTGTCATCTCTTGACTCATAAGCTTGTACGGCTTTAATGATGACGGTTTTGACCAAAAAACTGTTGGGAGTCAGGATGTCAAAATATGAAGCGTACACTTCTTCAATGCTTCTGGGGGCTTCGGAGTGAACATGGGCTGAAGGCAAAAGGTTTTCTGGACTGAGATTGAAAATGGCATGTTTCTGAGGATCCACTTCCGAAATGATGATGGGTGAGTGTGTGGCAATGAAGAAGTAACAATTTTGGTGGTGCTGGCTGATCTGCATGAGCAATTCGTGGTACTTTCTTTGCCAGGCAGGGTGCAGGCTGGTTTCTGGTTCGTCAATGAGCACCAGGGTATCGTCTTCAATTTTGCTTGCAAGAATGCTGAGGCCAATAAAAAGCGAAATCTGCCCTGAGCTTAAATTGTTGGCAGTGGTCCATTCCTCTTGCTTCTTGATCTTGATGTCTTGAACCTGAAGTGCTCCTAAACGCCTGATGTTCAGGATGATTTCCAGAACCACCAGGGTGAATTCTTTTTCAGAGACATCAGGCATTCTAAAAAGGGATGGTTCTGTGATTTTAAAACTTCCTGGAGAAATAGCGAGTGAAAAACTGCCCATGTCCAGTAACCGTGCTGCTACTCGTTGAAATACTTTGAGATCGATGTCATCTCTATAGATAAAATTAGAAATATCTTTGATTTTACTGCTTGTGATTTTCAGTCTTACCGAAAAATTCAAATCTACCCCAGTGATCTCTGAGATTACGGAAAGTATTTGCAGCTTTTTCTCTTCGGTTTGTGCAAATTCAACGATGGCCTGAAAAAGCAAAGAATATTTACTGGATGAAAACGAAAACCCAATTTGCTCCAGATCTATGTTGTCATCATCTATGAACTTGAGGGAATCAAACTTATTGAAAGGTGCTAGAGAATAGGTGATGATTTTTCTGGGATTGCCCTGAAATTCAATGTGAAGGTCTGGTTTTTTGTAAACCCTCTTTTTGAAAGAATTGGCCAGCCTCAGGAGAAAAGTGGTTTTCCCTGTTCCATTGTCCCCAGTGAGAAAAACAAAGGTGTTGCTCTGGTGCCTGTTCCTGATGAAATTTATTTTTTGCCAGCTGATTCTGTTGATTTCAAGCATGAGGATCCTTTGCTTTTGTTTTCTCGGTTTGTGGGGTTGTGGTTCCTGGTATCCAGCGCTGTGCAAAAAAGTGGGCAGAAGAGTGGCAGGTGCAATCCCAGAACATGGGAGGGCCGAATTGCCCGGATTTCCTGGTTCATCTTGCCAGCACGCCCTGAGCCATTTTGCGCTCTTTGCAGCGCGTTTGGCTCTTATGGTAGGGGATGGATCCACACTGTTGAAAGCATTCTGTCATAAGGGAAATCCCTTACCACCAGAAAACCCTATTTTATCACTGGATACGTTTGTAATGCTTTATGTGTCTGAAACAGTAAAAATGCACAGATCTGATTGAATGTTGCACTTGCAAACTTTAGGCCTGAGAATTCAACATGGCAATTCCTTTGCTTTCCTCTTTTCACAGAGGTGAATTGGATGGCAAGGCACGGTAAAATGGAGCACGATTTTCCCACGCTGCTTTCTGTCAGGAGACCCTATGACTTTGCAACTTGATGCCTTGAGAGCCCTGAGGACCCCTCAAAAAATCGCAGAACTGTACCATCAACTGGGGTACAAGGCAGAACCAGAATTCGAGCCTGAAAAACTGTCTGCTGAAGACGCACAACTGGCTGGAAAAGCTGCTGAACACATCAAAGGTGTATACCTGCTGGTGCAGCAGGATTCTCTGTTGCATGTTCATGTGGAGACCGACCACCTCAATACACCTTATCTGCGGCGGGTTGCAGAACAGTTCTTGCAGCAACCCAACAACTTCCTTTTGAGTTTTGGCAACCCAGGGGCTTCTGGAGATTACGAAGAAGTGATTTTTGTCAAACCCTACGTGAGCTCCCAGAGCGAAAACAAAAACAACATTCGCATCAACCTCCTGAAAGTCAATCCACGCAAACCCACCCAGCATGACCGGGATGTGTTGCAGAAAATAGAAATCAAGTCAGACACCTCTGCCCAGGAAGCCCACAAGAAGCAAACCCAGGCTTTCGACGTGGAACGGGTCACCAGAGAGTTCTACAAAACCTACAAACAACTCTTTGAACGGGTGCGGGACACCATCAAAACCCAGAACCCCTACGCCCGCATTGGCAAACTGAAAAAGAACACGGTCGATCATCAGGAATCTCTGCATGCCTTCACCCAGAGGTTGCTCAATCGGATCATCTTTCTGTACTTCATTCAGAAAAAGGGCTGGTTGAACGATGACACGGACTTCCTGACCCACCTTTACACCCAGAAGGTCAAGTCCGAGGGGGATTTGTTTTACCTGCATTTGCTTGAACCCCTCTTCTTTGAAGTGCTGAACACCGAGCGCACCGGAACACACGAGGTTTTTGGAGACATACCTTACCTGAATGGCAGTCTTTTTGAACGCGAATACCCTGAGACCACTGTCCTGAACATGCCCAACAGCCTGTTCGATCCGAAAAATCCAGACAGCATCCTGAGCACCCTGAACAGCTACAACTTCACCATCTCCGAAAGCAGCACATTGGAGCAGGATGTGAGCCTGGACCCGGAAATGCTGGGGAAAGTCTTCGAGAACATGATGGAAGAGGAAGAGGCCAAAAAGAGTGGCACCTTCTACACCCCCCGTTCAATCGTGCAATTCATGGCTGAAGAAACCCTCACCCGTTACCTGAATGAAAAAACCAGCATTGAGCTGGACAAACTGCGGGCTTTGCTCAGGGACGATGCTGATCCTGCAAAACTGACCCTTCAAGAAGCCAGAAACATCATTGCGCACCTCGGGAAGGTGCGGGTGCTGGATCCTGCTGTTGGAACGGCCAGCATGCTGGTGGGTGTGCTGAACACCATGATTCGCATTCGCACCATGGCAGAAGCCCGACAGGGTGTTCGTGTGAATTCTGACGCATCTGTTGTGGCAGGCTGGAAACGCGAATACATCAACCACTGTCTGTACGGTGTAGACATCAAACCAGAAGCCATCGAGATTGGACGCCTCAGGCTTTGGCTGTCTCTGGTGGTGGATGCAGAAGACAAGGAGCCCTTGCCCAATCTGGATTACAAATTGATGGCTGGGGATGGGCTCCTGGAAACTGTTGATGGTGAGCCGTTTGATGTTACCAGTCAGAAAATAGGTCTCTTTGTAGATGAGAACAGCCCAAGTTTTCTGGCTCAGCGCATAGAAGAAAAACATGAGTTGTTTTTCAATGAGCAAAACAGTGAAAAGCGTCGTAATTTACGGAATGAAATACAGTCTCTTGAACGCTTGCTGTTTAAAACATACATTGACGAACGTATACAAATTGTGGATCGGGAAATCTTGGAGATACGCGAAAAATATAAACGTTTTAATAAAAAGTTTTCTATGCTTGATCGAGCTGAGCAAGCAAATGCCAAAAAAGCTTTAGATGAACAGAATAAGCTTATAAAGCGTGATACCGATTTGAGTTCTCATTTGAATGAATTAATAAAGCGTCGAGTAAAAGTTTGGGATGAACAAGAACCCTTACCTTTTTTTCTCCATAGAGTACATTTTGCGGAAGTAATGAAATCAATAGAAGAAGGCGGACATGGAGGATTCGATATTGTGATTGGAAATCCTCCTTATGTAAGACAAGAAGACTTATCGCAGGAATATAAAATGGCTCTAAAAAGATCTTTTAATGATGTTGCAAATAATAAAGCCGATTTGTATGTATATTTTTATAATAAAGCTATAAATTTACTGAAGAATGGAGGGCGTTTTGCATACATTACTCCTAATAGATTTATGAAGACCGGTTACGGAAAAAATTTGAGAAGCTTTTTGAAGGATAAAGTACATCTAGAAACCCTAATTGATTTTGGAGATCTGCCTATTTTTGAAGCCACTACGTATCCCCTTATAGTAATTGGAAATAGAAATGGAATCAAGTCTTGTAGGCTTGAAGTGATACCGGAGAACAAAATAAAAAATTTAATAGGATTAACAAATGTAGACAATGTTGATTCTATTAGAGATAAATTGTCTAATTTTCATAGCTACGGAAGGCATGTATTGCATCATATTAATTTGAGTGTAATTCGAAACAATGAAGTATGGAATTTGGATACTCAAGACTTAATGCACAAGGTTGAGAAAATAGGTATCAAATTCATTGATTTTATAGAATCTGGAATATATAGAGGATTATTGAGCGGGCTGAATGAGGTATACGTGATAAATAATGATGTATTCAGAGATCTTATAAATGAAAATGAATTGTATAAAAAATTTATCGTACCTTTCAAAAAAGGTAGAAATATAAGAAGGTGGAAATACTCAAATGATGATAAATATATAATTCAATTAAACAGCAGTGATGATCCAGAATCTGAATTTGCTTGGGTGAATGACAAAGAAGAAAGTGAATCGGAGAGAAGATTCCAGGATATGTATCCTAAGCTTTATAAGTATTTAGAACCCTTTAAAAATCGTCTTGCAAAAAGATCTGACAGGGGAAAATTCTGGTGGGAATTGCGTAGATGTAGTTACTATGGTGAATTTAAGCGATCTAAAATTGTGTTTGCGGATATTGCACAATACCCTAGATTCTTATGGGATGAAAGTGGTGCTTCTATAGATTGTACTGCTTTTGCTATTCCTGTTGGTCCGGATAAAAAATGGTTAACCTCTTTGTTTAATAGCAAATTCTTCTTTTATATGGTAACCAAGTATGCCCCCTCTGTTAAAGGGGCATCTTTTAGATTTAAGAAATCATATCTTGAAAACATCCCCATTGTCACCCCTTCTCCTGAAATCCAGCGAAAACTGGAAGAGTTCACAGATGACTCCAGGCTGGACGAGATGAACCAGATCGTTTATGAACTGTATGGTCTCACCCCAGAGGAAATTGAGCTGGTGGAAGAACTCACTGCTCCAGCCTTTGCGAAGATTCAGGCCCACAACCAGATGGATGACCACACGGATGGTGATTCTCTGGACCCGGATGAGGAGTGACGCATGGGAAGGTACAAAAAAGGCTGGTTTTATGCTGTTTCTGTGGGTCGCAAGCCCGGAATTTACCGGACATGGAGTGAAACAGAAACGCAGGTGCTGTTCATCTCCTCCAATCTTCACAGATCTTTCCCAACGTTTCTGGGAGCAGAGAAGTTTCTGCAACGCAACGGCACCCGTGTGGAGAAATGTGGTCGTGAAGGAATCATCACAGGCAAAAGCGATGGCAAATGCTGGTATTGCGGCATCCACCTGACAGATGATCTGGAAGATTTTGGTCTGGGTGAACTGGAGCACCAGCTTCCCAAGGCTGGAGGTGGTGGCAGCACCCTGGACAACCTGGTGCTGAGCTGCAGGGCTTGCAACCAGCAGAAATCAGATTCCACAGTGGAAGGATTCAGGAGCAAAATCATCTGGCCTGAAGGCAGTGATCGGTTGTTTTTTGGAGAAAAATTAAAATGGATGCGTAAAAGCACAGGTGAACCATGACCCTCTGGCTGGTGCGTGCAGGCAGCCAGGGTGAACGTGAAAGTTTTGCTCTGGAGCAAGGGCTGGCTGTGATTGGGTGGAATGAGCTTCCAGACCTTGGGCGCTTTGACAGCAAAGAAGCCTTGAAAGACATGATGGATCGGGTGTATTTCGAACAGAAACCCAAAACCATCATCAACTGGCTTGGGCAGGTGTGGGCATTCAAGGCACTCATTCAGGTGGGAGATCTGGTGGCGTTGCCCCTCAAGACCTCTTCAAGCATTGCCATTGGAAGGATTGCCAGCAGTTACGAGTACCGCACAGACCTTCCAGAGGACATGCGGCACACCCGCAAGGTGGACTGGCTGAAGGAAATTCCCAGAAGTGCTTTTGACCAGAGCCTCCTGTATTCTCTGGGGGCTTTCATGACCGTGTGCCGCATTCAAAGGGACAATGCAGAGCAGAAAGTGTTGAATTTGCTTCAGGCTTCAGATCAGGCTCTGGTTCAACAGGGGCAGCATTCATTTCCAGAAAACCTGTCTGTAGTTCCCACAGATGCAGATCCTGCAGATTCCGTGACAGACCTTGAGGTGGTGGCGTATGACCAGATCAAGAAGCGTCTGGATCAGGTTTACCATAGCAAAGGGCATGAATTTGCCCGCCTGATTGATGCCCTTTTGCAAGCCCAGGGATATGTCACTTTGTTCAGCAAACCTGGAGCGGATGGAGGCATTGATCTTCTGGCAGGGCGGGGTCCTCTGGGCTTTGATCCTCCAAGGTTGTGTGTGCAGGTCAAGGCCACATCAGACAAGGTCAAGGTTCAGGAGGTGCGTGAACTGGAAGGCGTCATGCAACGTGTGGGTGCAGATCAGGGCCTGTTTGTGTCCTGGGGTGGTTACACTTCTTCAGTGGGAACGGAGAACCGCAGCCAGTTTTTCCGTGTGCGGCTCTGGAATGCCAACGATGTGATCCAGCATTTGTTGCAGGTTTATGAGCGTTTGCCGCTGGCTTTCAGGGACATCCTTCCCCTGAAGCGGCTCTGGGTGCTGGTGCCTGAGGCAGCAGAGGGATGACGCCATAAGCCAGGAGATGTACCAGAGGTGAGAGCATTCCCCTAGGAAAAACAACCTATAGGTTATATACTAGGGGTGTGATGGAATGGGCATTCAGTGGACCATTGAGCATTATCAATCAGAGGGATCAGAGGAACTGTCACCTGTTCAGCAGTACATCCTTTCGTTGTTGCCCGGAGAAAGGCAACGCTTTTTCACCCGTTTGCAAAAGCTCATGGAGGTTGGGCTCGGTGCCTGTCCTCCTCTGAGCAAGAAACTGGAAGACAACCTCTATGAGTTGCGCCTTGAAAATTCCCCCAACAATCCAAGAATTCTGTATTGCACAGTCATTGGCACCACTTTTTATTTGTTGCATGGTTTTTCCAAAACAGGAAATGCCAATGATAAGGTTCCAGAGTCTGAGAAAGTGATTGCACGCAAACGCAGGCAGGAACTGTATGACACCCTGCTCCCTCAAAATGATCCCCGTCGTACCCATCCGGCAAAAAAGCCGAAAAGTGCAAACAGTAAAAGCACAGGAAAAGGAAAGAAGAAATGAAAGAGCAACAAGGCAAACAGGATTTCATGGCATGGATGAAGGCTCTGATTCCAGACACCCCTGAAATGCAGGCCATCGCTCAGGAGGAGTCCGAGCGCATAGAATTGGCTTTTGCCCTCAAGAAGGCCAGAGAGGCTGCTGGACACAACCAGAAATCACTGGCAGAGCAGATGGGGGTGTCTCAGGCCATGATCAGCAAATGGGAAAATGTGGATCACAACCACACCCTGCACACTTTGCAAAAACTGATGGAAGTGTTGGGTGCAAAACTGGTGATGGGGCTTGAAGTGAATGGTGAGTTCATTCCTGTCACCGCAGCTGCCAGGCGTGCTGTGGTTGTGCCTGAGCCACTGTACCATCAGATCAAAGAGGATGCCACTTGCATGGGGGTGCAGCCCAGAGATGTGATTCTGGGGCGTTTACAGCGGGATGCCCACCTGCATTTGCCTCAGATCCAGCAGCCAACAGAAGTGAAGGGACATTTCAGCAAAGCAGTACAATTGCAACTTCGGCCCCAGTATCAGGATAGAACCAGTCATCAGATGGCAAAGTAAGTGTCATCTGTTCATGGACAGAAAGCAAACATGGCCAGAAAAAAAGTTTTACCCACCACAGAAGAGTACAGCACTTTTATTCAACACCTGGAACTTGTCAATGTGCTTTTAAAAGACATGTCTGTTTCAAAGACAGCAAAACTCATCCCAGAAGCTATACTGGGTTTTGAGATTCATACGGCAAAGCCGAAGCTCGATCCATTCCCAGGTGGTTTTTGTGCATGTGTGACTTACACCATCAAGCTTTCACAACAAATTGAAGCCACAGCAAAACCCGAATATTTTGCCCAGATGAAAATCACTCTAGAAGGTATATACAACAATGACCTTGAAATCTCAGCAGAGATTTTTGAGGTCTTTGCAGGGATGAATTTGCCAGTGAACCTCTGGCCTTACCTGAGGGAAATGGTGCATTCATTGAGCCTGCGCATGGGTTTTCCTGGCCTGATTTTGCCTGTACATAAGGTGTAATTCAATGCTGACATAAAGATACGGGGATTATTTTATCCCCGTATCTTTATGTTAAAATATGTCTGTGCCCAAGCCGATTCCAGATTATACCGACAATGAGCAGCATTTTCTGCATCAGGTGCTCTCAAACATCATCACTGAATACGACCAGAAGCGACTGGACATCGCCACCGGATTTTTCAGCCCCAATGTCTGGGCACTGCTAAAAGATTCTTTTGAACAGCTGAACAGCCTCAGGCTGATCATTGGCAAGCAACTGGAGGCAAAACTGGACCGCAGTGGTGTGGATCTGGCCCGCATGTTCAAAAAGCAATTGCGTGCAGAACTGGAATCCGAAGAATTCAATTCCAGGAATGCTCAGGTCATCGACAGCCTGATTTCTTTCCTGAAGAGGGATGCAGTGCAGGTGCGCATGTTCGATGATCCTTTCTTGCATGCCAAAGCATACATTTTTGACAGCTACACCATCGTGGGATCCAGCAACCTGACCTTGAATGGCCTGAGCCACAACAGCGAACTGAACACCGTCACCAAACAGGATTTTTATGCCAAATGCTTGCGCAATGAATGGTATGACCGCTTCTGGGCCAGAAGCAAGGAGTACAAGGCAGACCTGATAGAGGTGTTGGAAAAATCCAAGTTTGGCAAGCACCCTTATACACCTTTTGATGTTTTTTTGAAGGTGCTCTTTGAACTCTACAAAGATACCCTCAGTTCACCCGAGGAGGCCAGTCAGCAGGTGATCGAGCTGGCAGCATTTCAGACGGAAGGGTTCCGTCTGGCCTGCAAACTCATTGAGCAGTTTGGCTGTGTGATGGTGGCAGATGCCGTGGGTCTGGGGAAATCCTTTCTGGGGCTCAGTTTGCTGGAAGAGTACGTGGTGCGCAGACGCAAAGCAGGCTTCATTCCCCGTGCTCTGGTGGTCTGTCCTGCCCAGCTGGAACGTTTGGTGTGGGAACCTCTGCTGGAACGTTTTGCCATTCCTGCCACGGTGGTTTCCATGGAGTCCATGGGCCGTGAAGATTTCGACTGGCGCAAATACGTCAATTGCGATGTGGTGCTGGTGGATGAGAGCCACAACTTTCGCAAACCAGGCACTGGACGTTACACCAACCTCATGCGTGTGATCAGTGCAGGCAAAACCGACAAGATCGTGGCCTTGCTCACCGCCACTCCAGTCAACAACAGCATTATGGACCTGTACCACCAGGTGCGCCTGATGACCCGTGGAAGGGAAAGCATCTATGCCGGTGTGGGCATCCCGGATCTGGGCATCTACTTCAAGAAGGTGGCAGGTGGTCGCGCAGAGTTCTATGATTTTGCAGAACACGCCCTGGTGCGCCGCAGTCGCAGGGATGTCAAACGCAGGCAGGAACAGGGCGAAAAAATCCTGATCAGTGGCAAAGAAATTCGCTTTCCAGAACGTACTTTGCACCGCATCGAATACAGCTTGTTTGATCAACTTGGAGGGTTCTATGAGGGTTTCATTCAACGCATTGAAGGTCTGCGACTGGTGGCTTACAACCTCGAAAAATACAAAAAAAAGGAACAGGACGACAGGGAAGTCATCAGGCGTGAAGCCCTCACAGGCATCTTCAAAACCAACTTCCTGAAACGCCTTGAATCCAGTGTGCATGCTTTTTCCATGAGTGTGAAAAACCAGATGGAGTTTCAGAAGCGGTTTTACCGTCTGTTGCAGGAACACAAGTTTCTGGATGCAGGAAGCAACCGCAAGATCGAACAGATTCTCCGGTTCATGGCTTCAGAAGATGACCTGGAAACCAACCAGAAATTGCAAAAACTGCTGGATGCTTTGCCTCAGGTGGACAGCAAGCTGTATGACTGGGTGAAGCTGGAGAATGACCTCAAAAAAGACCTGGAAGCCCTGGAATGGATGGTGCAGAAAGTTCAGGAGTTGTTGACGGCCCGTGAAACTCATGTGGGCAAAGACAGCAAACTGGAAGAAATCAAGAATGCTTTGTTGCAACGTCTAAAGGGTCAAGAGACACATGGCAAGAAAGCCATCATATTCAGTTATTACCATGACACTGCCGATTACCTGTATAAGGGTTTAATACAGGATCAGGATTGGTTGAACGACATGGGCCAGCCTGTCATTGCCATGATCAGTGGCAGCACCAGGGCAGAGGATCGCAACCTGCTGATCCAGAGGTTTGCTCCAAAGGCCAATCGGGGTGATCTGGACGATGAAGCTTTTGCCAAAATTCTGGCTCAACCTGTGGACATTTTGGTCTGCACAGATGTGCTGTCTGAGGGACAGAACCTGCAGGATGCAGGATTTCTGCTGAATGCCGATCTGCACTGGAACCCGGTGCGAATGATCCAGCGCGCAGGCCGCATTGACCGTTTGGGTTCTGAATATGAGACGTTGCAAATCCATAATGTTTTCCCCGAGCGTGGCCTGGATGAACTTTTGAAGCTGGTCAGCCGTCTGGAAGAAAGAATCTGGGAGATCGATCGCACTGTTGGATTGGATGCCAGTGTGCTGGGGGAAGCCATCAGCACCCGTTCGCTGGACGAACTTCGGCGCATTCATGCAGGAGACCAGGAAGTTCTCGATGAACTTGAACAGGAAAGTGAATTGAGTGCAGCCGATGAGATGCGTTTGCCGCTGTTGTCTGCCTTGCAGTTGATTGGCCGTGAATATGTGGATGAATTGCCTCTGGGCATTCACAGTGCAAAAGCGGCCCCAGAAAATGCCAGAGGTGTTTTTATTGCGCTTCGGGTGGGCCAGCAGATGCTCTGGCGGGTTTACCCGATGGACCTGACCCACAGCGACGTGATGGTTTCCAGGCGGGAAGTGTACCGTTTGATTGAAGCCTCCCAGGAGGTACCAAGATCCGCCGAACCTGCGGGAACAGCCATCTATCCTTACCTCACCTGGGCCATTGAGGGTGTGATTCAGGAATCCAAAAGACAGGTTCGCAAGCAGGCGTTTAAAGCTCCTCTGAAAGGCATGGCACTGGATATCTACCGCTTGCTGAGCGACATCAAACTGGAATTTGAGCCTGAAGTGTTGGATCCCCGAGTTCTGGTGCAATTGCGGTACACTTTGGAAGAACGCAGCCTGGCTGCTTATGAAAAAGAGCCTGATCTCAGGGAAATCTTGAAGAATTTGAAAGAGGAGGGGGATTTTCTCAAGTTTGTGCTGGGTCTGCAGGCATTCTTTCTGGATCAGAAATTGCTGTTGGAACCTGCTGGAAACCGGATCACCCTCCAGGAAATCAAAGAGAATGACATCACGCTCGTGGCCTACGAGTGGTTGGTCTGATTTGCACCGATGGGCATCGCAGCATCAGAGGTGGGCTCTTTGGTATGGGTCTTCGGAACGAACGGGTTATTTTGAAGCCACCCGTTCCAAAGATCAACAAAGACCCTGGATTGAAGAACATGCAAGTGCCTGTGGGTGTTCAGCACGTGAGCCAGCAAAGCAGGTCCAGCCCTTCGCGAACAGAATGAACAAAAGCTTGCGGGAAAAAGACGCTTCACCTACCATGAACCTACCTGAAAAACAGCAGAAGCGATCACCGCACAACAGTGTGCTGGAGGGGCTTCTTTTGGAGGAGGAGAACACATGAAACACGCACTGGTGCTCACCTGTGCCTTGCTGACCATGGCAAGCGCCCAGCAGATCCAGGTGGAATTCTGGCACACCTACGGGGATTCCAAACGGGGCGGCTGGATCCAGCAAAAAGTGGAGGAGTTCAACAAGCAGCACCCCAACATCAAGGTCACCGCCCAGGCCAAAGGCAATTATGAAAGTGCCTTCCAGGCCGCCATTCTTGCCGCCAGACAGGGAAAACCCCCGGCCCTGGTGCAGCTCAGCGAGGCGGGCAGCCAGCTTGCCATCGACAGCGGGATTTTCCAGCCAATCAGCAGCATTGGCAAGGTCAATTACTCGGATTACATCAAGCCCGTGATCAACTACTACACCGTGCAGGGCAAGATTTACAGCCTGCCGTTCAATTCCTCCTCTCCGGTGCTGTACGTCAACAAAACCCTGGCAGAGAAAGCCGGAATCAAACTGGGCAGCCTGCCCGACACCTTTGGCAAGATTTCAGCCGCCTGCAAGAAAATCAAGGCTGCAGGCATCGAGGCCAAATGCATCACCTTCCAGGTGGACTCCTGGCTGATGGAGCAGTGGGTTGCAGAGCAGGGAGAGACCTTCGTCAACAACGACAACGGACGGAGGGGCCGCGCCACCGAATCCAACCTGACCAGCGAAGCCCTCAAGAAAGCCCTGCGCTGGATGAAAACGCTCAACGATGACGGCATGTACACCTACACCGGAAAATTCGAGGATGCAGAGGGATCCCAGGCCATCTTTGTGAACCAGAAAGCGGTTTTCCTGATTGCTTCGACCTCCAGAATTGGCAACATCACCACCGACAGCAAGAAAAACGGCTTCAATGTGGCGGTCGGGCAGTATCCCATTCCAGACGGCACCACCCGCAATGGTGTGGTGATCAGCGGAGGAAGCCTGTGGGTCACCCAGGAAATACCGGACACTGTGGCTGAAGCCGCCCGTGAATTCGCCCTTTTCCTCACCAGCACGGGCAACATGGTGGACTGGCACAAACTGACCGGCTATTACCCGGTGCGCAACAGCAGCGTGCAGAGCCTCAAAAAAGAAGGCTGGCTGGAAAAAGGCGCTCCACAGGCCGTGGCCTTCAACCAGCTTCTCAGAACAAAAGTCAATTCCGCCACCGCCGGCGCACTGTTTGGCAGTTTCTACGAGGTGCGCAAAGAAGTCGAGGAGACCCTGCAGCGCATCCTGCAAGGCTCTGACATCGACAAATCCTTATCGGACCTGAAGCAGAGGGCAGACCGCATCATCAAAGACTACAACGCCAACTTCTGACCCCTCTGCTTTGGTCAATCCTTCCGGGGAAGGTTGAAAGACCTTCCTCCGGGAGCCTCATGTCTCAGGAGGCTGACATGCATGCTGACAACTCGGTGTTCAGGGGCCGTCTGGCCCCTTACCTGCTGGTTTTTCCTTCGCTGATCCTGCTGCTGGTGTTCCTGTATTACCCTGCCATCCGCACCCTGATGCTCAGCCTGTACCAGAGCAACGTGGTGCTGGGCACCCAGAAATACGTGGGGATGCAGAATTTTCTGAGAACCCTCTCTGAACCTTCTTACCTGCAGGCGTTCTGGCAGACCGCGCTTTTTGCCGGTCTGGTGGTGTTCATCGGGATTTTCCTGAGTTTGCTGCTTTCTCTGATGGCCAGCAACATCCCTTCTGGGGGCCGCTTTTACCGCCTGATGCTGATTTTCCCTTACGCCCTCTCGCCTGCGATTGCCGGGACCCTGTGGCTTTTCCTCTTCAACCCCGAGATCGGCACCGTCAACAGCGTCTTGTACAGCCTCTTTGGCATCAAACCCCGCTGGCTCGATGACCCGAATCTGGCTTTCTTTCTGGTGGTGGCCGCTGCAGTGTGGAAAAACCTGGGGTACAACATCGCGTTCTACCTTGCCGCCATCCAGAACCTGCCCCGCGAGGTGGTGGAAGCCGCCCGCATCGACGGGGTGAACAGTTTCCAGATGTTCTGGAAAATCACCGTTCCCATGCTCAGTCCCATCACCTTCTTTCTGGTGTTCGCCAACCTGATCTACGCCCTCTTTGACAGCTTCGGACTGGTGGACATCCTCACCAGAGGCGGCCCCATTCATGGCGACACGGGCGTGACCACCTTCCTGATCTACAAACTGTACCGCGAGGGTTTCGAGAACTTCCAGACCGGAATGGCGGCAACCCAGGCCATCCTGATGCTGGTCATTGTGGGGGTCCTCACCACCATTCAATTCCGGGTGGGCAGAAAGCAGGTGCATTATGGCGGTTAAGAGCGTTCCCTACCAGCAGGCCCCTTCCAGAAGGCGCAGCCAGCGTCAGGTGCTGCTGCAACATGTTGTTCTTTCGCTGGCGGTTTTTGTGGTGGCGTTTCCCCTGATTTTTGCGGTGATCAAGGCCACCCAGGACAGCAGTCAGGTGGTCAGTGCAAACCTGATTCCCGGCAGCTCTTTCTTTTCAAATCTGAAAGATGCGTGGCAGGCCGCCCACCTCGGGACCTACATGCGCAACTCCTTCATCGTGGCCATCACCGTGACCGTAGGCAAAACGCTGCTCTCCATGATGGCTGCACTGGCCTTCGTGTACTTCCGTTTTCCCTTTAAAACCCCCCTCTTTGCGCTGGTGCTGTTCAGCCTGATGCTGCCTGCAGAACTGAAAATTGTGGCCCTCTTTGATCTGGTGAGTGACCTGAACTGGGTCAACACCTACCAGGCCATCATCGTGCCGTTTCTGGCCTCTGCAACGGGCACTTTCCTGTTCCGGCAGCACTTCATGAACATCCCCCGCAGCATGGCCGAGGCTGCACAGATCGACGGGGCAAGCCCCTGGCAGTTCCTGTGGATGATCCTGATCCCCATGAGTTTAAACACCATTGGTGCGCTGGGTGTGATCCAGTTCGTGTACGTGTGGGACCAGTATTTGTGGCCCCTGGTGATCATCCGCGATGTGGACCATCAGGTGGTGCAGGTGGGTTTGCGCTCGCTGCTGGGCAGTGCAGACGGCACCAACTGGGGTTCGGTGATGGCCGGGACCATCGTGAGCCTGCTGCCCCCTCTGGTGATGTTCACCCTGCTGCAAGAGCAGTTCAGCAGAGGGATTGCCCTCAGCCAGGAGAAGTGAAATGCATGTGGCCCTGCTGGATTTCTCGTTGCGCCTCTTGCTGGCGGTGTTGCTGGGCACATTGATCGGACTGGAACGGCAACGGCGGGGAAGTCTGGCCGGGCTGCGCACCAACGCCCTGGTTTCGGTGTCCTCTGCGATGTTTGTGGTGATTGCCTCACTGGAACCCGGAACCCTGGACCACACCCGCATTGCCGCCCAGGTGGTGTCTGGGGTGGGTTTTCTGGGTGCAGGAGCGATTTTGCGGGAGGGCCTGAGTGTGCGAGGGCTCAACACTGCGGCAACCCTCTGGAGCAGTGCAGCGGTGGGATGCCTTTCAGGTCTGGGCTTCGTGCTGGAAGCGTCCATCGGGGCCGGGGTGGTGTTTCTGGCCCACCCCCTCCTGCGCAGGCTGGAAACCCTGCTGGAGGGGCTGAGCATCCGCAAGGAGCGCTTCACGGAATCCCGACTGGAACTGGACTGCCAGTTGCAGGATGAAAGCTGGGTCCGGCGCACCCTGCTGCAGGAGCTCGAAGACAGCGGCAGCGAACTGAAAAGCGTGCAGGTCCAGCGCAGCGCAGAAACCGTGCATTTTGTGCTGGACCTCAGGCACCCCCTGAGCATCCAGCCCCTGGGACAGCTGATGCACCGCATGGCTTTAGATGGCAGCGTGCAGCGCCTGTCCTGTCAGACTCCGGTCACAGCAGCGGGCGTAACATGAAGACCACATACCTGTTCCGCCCGAGGTCCAAAATGGTTTCGCAGACCACCATGGGAAAACAACTGCTCACCGAAGAAGTGGTGCCCCCGGCCCGCAAGAAACGCCTGAACGTTTCCCAGCGGTTTTTTGTGATGCAGTTGCTTTTGTTTTCGGTGCTGACCGGGATTCTGGGCAGCATTCAGGCCCTCACCACCGTGCAGCGCACCCGTGCAGAGTACGGCGAACGTGCCCTGGTGATCTCCCAGATGGTGGCAAACGTGCCCACCGTGATCGATTACCTGAACCGCCCGGAAGAACGCATCGCCATCAACCCCCTGATGAACGACCTCCGGGAGCAGGTGCATGCGGATTTTCTGGTGGTGGGGAGCCGCCTGGGCATCCGTTACGCCCACCCTTTCCCGGAGGAAATCAGCAAACACATCCTCTCTGGAGACAGCAAAGACGATGTGCTGGCCGAGACCCACCCGATTGTCACCGGAGAGGGCAGCCTGCAGAATTTCATCTGGGGGAAAGCCTCTGTGCACGATCAGGATGGTTTTGTGATTGGGATGGTGTCCACCGGGTTTCTGCTGCCCACCGTGCAGACGGTGGCGTGGCGGGTGGTGGGGGCCATTTTGCCCTGGTACGGCCTGAGTGTGGTTTTTGCCCTGATCAGCAGCATGTGGGTCAGCCGCAGGATCCGCCGGGAGATGTTCAACCTGGAACCCGAACAGATTGCCGGTCTGGTGCACCAGCATCGCCTGGTGCTGGGTGCCCTCAATGAAGGGGTGCTGGTGCTGGGACCGCAGGGACAGGTGCTCCTGGCCAATGGACGTGCAGCAGGACTGCTGCAACTGCACACCCAGATCGGACCCATGCTGGAATGGTGGCCCGAATGGCAGGACCTCGACGCGCAACGCAATGGAGATTTTGAGGGGGTCAGCCTGAATTTTGCAGGTCGTCCTTTGCTGGTCAGCCGCTTTCAGTTGCCAGACGATCAGGCGGTGGTGGTGATCCGGGACCGCGAGGAAGCCATGAACCTCGCGGAGGAACTCACCCAGGTCAGGCAGTACGCCACCATGCTGCGGGCCCAGACCCACGAATTCATGAACCGCCTGCACACCATCGGGGGCCTGATCCAGCTGGAGCGCCCCGAACTGGCTCTGGAGGTGGTGCAGGGGGAGGTCAAGCAACACCAGCAGATCCGGGAGATCATCCAGGACATCGAAATCCCCCAGGTGGCAGCACTTCTGATTGGCAAGCATGAACGGGCCAGGGAACTGGGCCTCCCCTTTGAAATTGATCCGCTGTCCCACCTGCAGGCAGATTGGGACCGCACCACCCGCGATATGCTGGTGCTGACCCTGGGAAACCTGATCGAAAATGCCTTCGAGGCTGCACTGGAGCATGACCGGGCCGCAGTGCGCGTGCAAATTGCCGAAGACCCGGAAGGTTTGCAACTGGAAGTGCAGGACCAGGCTGGAGGCATCCCAGAAGACGTGCTGCAAAGAATTTTTGAGCAGGGCTTCTCCAGCAAAGGTGAAAACCGGGGGTATGGGCTGCATCTGGTGCAGCAGCAACTCAAACTGGTGCAGGGCACCATCGAATACTTTTTTCAGGACCACAAAAGCATTTTCCGGGTGAGCATCCCCCGACGTGAGGCCCCCCATGACTGAGATTCCCGTGCTGCTGATCGAAGACGACCCCTGGGTGGCAGAGGTCAACCGACAGATGATCGAAAGCCTGCCCCCTTTCCGGGTGGTGGGCGTGGCAGACACCCTGCAGGAAGCCCGCCGCCTCACCCCCTCCCTGCGCCCAAAACTCATGGTCGTAGACGTGTACCTTCCAGACGGTTCTGGTCTGGAATGGGTGCACCAGCTCCGCACCGAGGGAAACGTGCTGGACATCATCATGATCACTGCAGCCAACGATCTGGCCAGCATCCAGATGGCCCTCAGGGATGGGGTGCTGGACTACCTGATCAAACCTTTCGAGAAAAGCCGCCTGCACGATGCGCTGGGCCGCTACCTCTCCAGACAGAACATGTACGCCGGAAGCAGCACCTTCACCCAGTCCAGATTGGACCGCCTGCTCAGGCACGACCCCCAGGTGCATTTGCCCAAAGGCATTGAGCAGGTGACGCTGGAGCAGATCCAGAACCTGCTGGGCAACTCGGCAAAGTCCCTCACGGCAGAGGAAATTGGCGGGCAGCTGGGCATCAGTCGGGTTACGGCGTGGCGGTATCTGGAGTATCTGGTGGAACGGGAATGGGCGGCTGTGGAAGCCCTCTACAAGGGCAGTGGCAGGCCCCAGAAGAGTTACCGCAGACAGGCGTAGGATCTGGGTTTTCAGGGGAAAAGCAGTTTCAGGGCTTTTTGCAGGGCTTCAAAATCAAAACCAGGATCACCAACGTAAACCTGACAACCCCTGGCCCGCACCAGATTTCGCATGGAAGGATGGTAATCCAGGGTGACGGTCTGGTCCTGCACCTGCACGCCCTGAATCACCCCCACCATCCGCACGCCACTGAGGTGCAGAAAAACAGCAGGGTTGTTCTGGGAAGGTTTTCCAGCCAGTTCCACCATGGAAATGGTCTTGCCCGGATCATCGCACAAATTGAAGCCCACCTCTCCCAGAGGATCCAGGAAAACCACTCCAGCATTGGCCACAAAGGCTTCCCAGTGATGCTCCTCAGGATTCAGGCCCAGCCATTGTTTGATGTTCATGGGGTTATTTTAGAGCCTTTGACCGAAGAATCAGCGGTTTGCTCTGTGGTTGATGTTTTTTCACTGATCAACGCAGTAACGGGGTCTCATGGGCAGGCCCTGAGGTCTGGCCACAACCTGCTGCATTTCTCAGTGGAACAGAAGGATTCAGAAGAATCTTGCTGTTCCAAACAACACCAACCCAGGCAGTCACCTCATCATTCTTGTGTCAAATGCTCCAACCACCGACTTTCCCCAGACCCCTTCACACCTGCCAACCCGGGCAGTCAGGGTGCGCAGGTCAAGAAAGCCTTTTGGGACATTTCTGGCTGCAGGTGCTTTTGTTGCTGCCTCTGACTGGATTCAACCCCTCCAACTCCTCTGCCAACCTGTTCAGGCTGGTGAATGGCAAGCTGGAAGTGTTCACCAGCCTCCCCGGAGGTCAACTGGATGGCATGGTGGAGGTTGGCAACGATCTGGTGGTTTCCAGCTGGGAAACCCAGACCCTTTACAAAGTCAACCCCCAGGGCAACGCAGAAGTGCTGCTGAAAGGCATTGCCAGCCCTGCAGACCTGGGTTACGACAGCAAACGCAACCGCGTGCTGATTCCGGTGCTCTCTGAGAACCGTCCCTGACCAGTGGGTTTGACGTACAGCCCTTCTGCTTTTTGGCATGCTTCGGCTGGTGAGTAAAATGAAGCCATCCTCACACGCAAATTCACCCTGCGGAATTAGGATGGAAGGTGGATTCAACAGCGTACTCTCCCTCTGCACTGAAAAAAGAGGAAGCAGAAGAGAACCCCCAGACACCCGTTGGGATCACCTGACCAGACCAGCAGCACCATAAGGAGAAGCCATGCCGACCCGTGAACTCACCTATTCGACCTTTCAGGAGGCCATTGCCTCAGACGGCATTGTGCTGGTGGATTTCTGGGCTTCCTGGTGCGGACCCTGCCGCACATTTGCCCCCGTCTTTGAAGCAGCCTCCAATGAACACCAGGACATCGTGTTTGCGAAGGTGGACACCGAGGCCAACCCGGAGCTTTCTCAGGCCGCGCGGATCATGTCGATTCCGACCTTGATGGTGTTTCGGGATGGGATTTTGCTGTTCAATCAGGCAGGTGCGTTGCCTGCACATGCCTTGCGGGATTTGATTGGTCAGGTGCGGGCGCTCGACATGGCAGAAGTGCGCCAGAAAGTTGCGGAAGCCCAGGGCTCCCAGCCTCAGACGTAAGGGTGTTTTGAGAATGCTTGACCCTGTTTCGGCAGAAGGACCTCTGGAAGGGCTGGACTTGATTCAGGCAATTGCAACCTCTTGCGTCATGACAGCGTATGTCAAATGAGAAGCGTGATTTCTTTCTGATGGCACTGCTCCTGCAACCAGGGACAACCCAGGAGGGCGCTTCGAAAACAGGTGAAGGCATGGAAAAAAGCAGTGAAGGATGGAAATTGCTGACTGTTGGGCTCATTGTGACCGGTGTGATTTTGACGCTCGTTTTCACATTGCAGGTTGGGCTGCCCAACTGGTGGGCCTGGTTCATCGTGTTCCCGGGGATCATGGGATGGTCCCTGGCCTACCAGTGGTACCAGAAGGAGGGTTACACCCCCAGGGTGGGGGGCACCTTTGCACTGGGTCTGCCGGTGGTGCTCACCGGGCTGATTTTTGTGCTGAATCTGGACTGGGGCCGGGTGTGGCCCCTGTACATCCTGATGGCTGGAGCCATGGCACTGCTGAGCCCTTACACCCTCTTGAAGGGCCAGGCAAGCAAAACCCAGCAGTTCAAAGCCGTGAAATAAACCCCAGAAGTTCATCCAGGTGTTGATTTCACAACTTTAAAAAGAAGACGGGTTCTTCTGGAGGCAAACCAGACCTCCGAACATGCCCGTCCTCCGGCTGTTTTGACAGGGGTGGTGCATCAGAACCCCAGAGACGTTCGCCCGCAGCGTTCGTGAACGCTCAGGGCAAACCTTTTCATCTCCAATTCAAGACCCAGAAAGACATCCATGACATTGTTCAAATCACTGTTTGTGTTCATCGCCGCCAGCAGCGTTGCACAGGCGGCTCCAATCCTGACCCCTGCCCCTTGCAACCTGCAATTCAGCGCTTCCTATCAGGAAGGTCAGGATTTCAGCTGTCATCAGCTGTCTGTACCGGTCCGGCATCAGGACCCCACAAAAGGCAGCTACAAGCTGCATGTGCTGCGCATCAAAAGCCCTTTTCAGTCTCCGGGCATCCCCACCGTCATGCTCAATGGCGGGCCGGGAGACACCCTGGAATGGTTTTTTCAGTCGTGGATTCAGCCCAACCTCTACAACCCGGCAGCAAAATCCGAGTGGATGGGTGCCTTTCTGAAACAGGGCGATGTGATCCTCTATGACCAGCGCGGATCAGGCAAAAGTGAACCCCAGACCTCCTGCCAGAACACCCCCAGCGTGGAGGATTGCATCAAAGCCGTGCAGCAAAAAGGCGTGGATGTCACCACCCTGACCACCCTGGAAAGTGCCGAAGACCTGCAGGACCTCAAGCTTGCTCTGGGCGGCAAAATCAACCTGTATGGGCTTTCTTATGGCACCTACCTGGCCCAGAAACACCTGAAGTACCATCCCGATGGTGTCCAGAAAGTGGTGTTGCAGGGCGTGATGGACGCCACGCAGTTTGAGGATGTGGATCAGGGGGCTTACATCGAGCACATCATTGGGTTGTGCGAGGAGTCCCCTGTTTGCGCCAAATGGTACCCCACCCTGAAAGTGGATTACGCTGCCCTGCTGGATCAGGCGGCCCAGAAGCCTGTGGTGGTGCGCCTGGGAGGGCAGGACCTCACCATTGACCAGAAGGCCCTGAAGTTCCTGATTTTCGTGAATGGATATGACCGGGCGCAGTCCATTCCAAAGGTCATTGATCAACTGGCGGTGGGGGATTTTGCAAAACTGGTGCAGGAAAAAGGCATTTATTTGACGGCACAGAACCCGTTTGGTTCGGTGATGGCCCAGATGATGGGGGGGCACATGTATTGCGCTGCGCATCCTCAGGCCACGCCCTGCACGGACACCAGTCAGCCTTTCCAGCCTGATCCAGCAGATTACAATGCGCCGCTCAAGACGGACCTTCCAGTGCTTTTGCTGTCCGGACAACTGGATCCCCGCACCCCCCCCAGCCAGGCAGAGCAGGTGCGCCCGGGTTTGAAGAACCACCTGCATGTGGTGCTGCCTGCTGGGGGGCATGGCAGTTACGGCAACCCCCAGGAATTCCAGTGCACCTTGCAGATCCTCTCTGGGTTTCTGGAATCTGGAACTGCTGTGAATCAGGATTGCCTGCAAAGTTTGCCGCCTCTGGTGTTCGCCTCTCCCTTTTGAATTCAGGTCCATGGAAGTGAAGACAAACACCCCAGACGGGGTGTTTGTCTCTGTCTTTGCCCCAAAGCGTCAGGTTGGTTTATGGAAATGCTTTTGCCAGAAGGCGGTCCCTCTGCTGCTCTTCTGAGGAGCCTGCAGGAAAATCAGGCTCTTTTTTCTCCTGGGTCTGGCTGTTGCACGACCTTTTCCCAGAGGTCGGTCCAGCCCGCCTTTGAAAGGGCGCAGTAACCTAGATCAGCTTGCTGTTCACCATCCCCTGCTGCCAGATAAACTGATGGGAAAAGAAGTGCTCGATCCTTGATTTGCAAAGACCAGTTTTTCTCTCGTTCCAGATGGGGCGAGGGCAGCTCCTCTGTGTTTTGGCACCCCTGTTCATCCCCCACTTTAAGGAGATCCTGATGAAAACCCTGTTTTTTTGGACTGCCCTCACCTTTGCTGGTCTGTCTGCAGCCTGGGCTGCCCCTCTGGAAATTCTGGGTTTTGAGACCCCGGAGTCCGTGCTGTATGATGCCCAGGCCGACATTTATCTGGTTTCAAACATCAACGGAAACCCCACATCCAAAGACAACAATGGTTTCATTTCCCAGGTCTCTCCCGATGGGCAGATCCTGAGCTCCCGCTGGATTGCAGGGGGCACAAATGGTGTGACCCTCCATGCTCCCAAAGGCACTGCGATTGTGGGGGACCTTCTGTATGTGGCAGACATCGACACCGTGCGCCTGTTTGACCGCAAAACCGGGCAATTCTTGCGGGATGTGGTCATCCAGGAAAGCTCATTCCTCAATGACCTGGTTGCAGATGCGCAGGGCAACGTTTATGTTTCAGACAGCGGTCTGCGCTCTGACTTTTCTCCATCCGGCACCGATGCCATTTGTAAAATCGCCCCGGACGATCAGGTGACAGTGCTGGCCAGCGGCAAAAGTCTGGCCCAGCCCAACGGTTTGCTGGTGCAGCAGGACGGCACCCTGCTGGTGGCCCCCATGGCATCGAACGAACTGTACCGGGTGGGGGAGAATGGCAGAGAAGAAGGCAGCTTTGTGCGGCTTCCCGGCGGTGACCTGGATGGCCTTGTGCAGGTGGGCAGCGGCTACCTGGTGTCCAGCTGGGCCACCCACTCGATCCTTCAGGTGTCTGGTACAGGGGAGGTCACGGTGCTGCTGGGAAGCCTTTCTTCTCCGGCAGACATCGGTCATGACCAGAAGCGCAACAGGCTGCTGATTCCCCTGGTGGAGGAAAACAGTGTGGTGCTGCTGGATTTGTGACCCGCTGTAAAAGAAAACCACGGATTGATCCGTGGTTTTCTGCTTTGCATCTTCTGGGTGGCTGTTGTGCTCAGGGTCAGGGATAGCTGACCAGGGTGCTGGCCGTGGTGTTCAGGTCGGTCTGTGCTCCAGCGCTGTTCACCACATGGTCGATGGTGCCCGTTCCAGCCAGGGAAACGGTGAGGGCACTGGTGATTTTCACTCCAGGGGTGTTGGGCACTTCAACGCCACTGGAAGCGTGAATGGCCGGGTTCACATTGAAGTAGCAGTAAGCCCCGATGCCCCAGGCCTGGTGGATGGTGACATTCGCTCCCACTTTGTAGGCCGCGTAACCCAGTGCGTCGTTGCGCCATGCGCTCTGGGAGGGTGGGTCGTAGGGCATTTCGTTCTGGAAGAAGTACGCCCGGCCTCCGTTGCCGTTCCAGATCAGGTTGTGTTTCTGGTAGTGCTCCACAAAGAGTCCGTAAGCCGTGACGTTGTTGCCGTTCACCAGCACCCCGGTGTCTGCGGTGTTGCTGGTCCAGCCTGCGCCTGCCCCGTGGTCTGCCCGCCAGGCCCAGATGTGGTCGATGAGTGTGTTGGAGCTGTTCACGATCAGGCTCTGGGTGGCCCTGCCTGCCCCTGCACCCCCAATGCGGAAATACACATCCTGCACGCTGGTGGGGTTGGCTGCGTGGTTCTTGTTGGAGCCAGCCTCCCCGATTTGCAGGAGGGCTGGAGAATTGATTTGTCCAGCATCAAACAGCAGGCTTGCCACCCTGCACGCCCAGTCTGCCCACCCCACGCCCGTGAAACTGGTGCCCTGGCATCCAGAGGATTTCACCAGCTGGGGCCGGGGTGCGGCCAGCCTTGCGGCCCAGTATGCTTTTGGAGAAAGCCAGCTGTGACCCAAAACCCCAGAGGTTCTTTATGATTTTGACTTCCCACCATCACCCACTGTTTCAGCTGGACAGCACCGCCCTGGATGAAAGCCATTTTTGCCTCCCTGAAGGCAGCCCGAGAACCAGAACACCACCCTCTGCAGGGTGGTGTTCCCCTGGATTGGGGGCAGTCAACGGGTCAACGTGACTTTTTGCAAGGATGGAGGCGCATCAGGATTCAGACCTCTGTGCAGGGCCAGATGGCCTGCAAAGAAGTAAGCAGCCACCATGGCAGGCAGGGGATCGGTCAGACGGTGCCCGGTGGGCATGGTTCTGAGGTCATGCAGGGATTCCCCATTCAGGCCGCATCCAAATCCGGAGAGGTCTGCGCCCCGTTCTTTCAGGGCCAGGCAGGCCGCAGAAGTGAGCATTCGGGTTTCGTCCATGCCCTGAAAACACAGCACAGGAAAACCTTCCCGGATGACCCGCATGGGACCGTGGGCAAATTCTGCAGCAGAGTAGGCCTGTGCAAAAATCCCCGAGGTTTCCTTGAGTTTCAGGGCGGTTTCATGGGCAACGGCAAGGTGCATTCCCCGCCCCAGGACCACCAGATGCTCCACAAATCGGAAGCGTTCTGCACGTGCTTTTGTCAGACTTTCCAGTTCCAGTGTGGATTGCAGGGCTTCGGGAAGCCACCCCATGGCCTTGTTTAAAGTGGCGTCCAGCGCAAGTTCCTGCAAGAGCTGCAAGGCACCCGTGAGGCTGGCCAGAAAGCTCTTGGTGGCGGCAACGGCCTTCTCCTCCCCGGCCCTGAGGGGCACCACAAACTCTGCAGCCTGAGCCAGTGGAGAATCTTCACTGTTCACCATTGCCACCGTGAGGGCTCCAGCTTTTCTGGCCTGTTCTACAGGCTCCACCACATCTGGTGAGGCACCCGACTGGGAGATCGCGATCACCAGGGCACCTTCCCACTGCAACTGCTGGTGGTAGGCACTCACCACCGAGGGGGCCACACTGACCACAGGCCAGCCCAGCTGGGTTTCAAAGGCGTATTTCACAAACTGGGCGGCGTGATCGCTGGACCCTCTGGCCACGGTGGCGACAAATCTGGGCTTGAAACGCTGGATGCGCCGGGCCAGTTCGCGAAGCAAATCCCGGTTGTGGGCAGCCTGCATCAGGGCAAGGCGGGGAAATTCACGGGCTTCCTGCAGCATCAGGGGGTCAGACATGATGGGTTCTTCCTGGGCTGGAGTGTTCTGCAAAAAGGTCACAGGGGCCTCAATTCCACAGGCTGACCGGTGCGGTCCGACTCGTAAACGGCCTGAATCACCCTCAAAGTCTCAAAACCGTCCTGCCAGCCGACTGCAGGCTGTTCTCCTTTTTTCACAGCATCCACAAATGCGTCCAGCATGCCCTGAATGGGATCTGGCCCGAAACCCATCCAGGTTGCAGGGGTGTTCTTGCCGTAAACCGTCATGTGGTCGGCAAAGGGATCAATGAACAAGACCCCTTCTTCGCCGATCACTTCCAGTTTGAAGTGGCCCCAGCGGGGGTAACTTGAGGGGCGGCTCCAGCTGCAATCAATGCTGACCTGAACGCGGTTCTGCAGGTTTAACAGCAAGAGGCCTCCGGTGTCCAGTTTGTAAGGGTCCATCTGCCACTGGATGCTGGCGTACACCGACTGCACCTCGGTCTGAAAGGCCCAGCGCACCAGATCCACCAGGTGCACCACGTGATCGATCACGGCCCCTCCACCCGACTGTGCCGGGTCCCCAAACCATTTGCGGTGGTGGGTGGGGTTCTCGCTGTGGTTGATGCCGTTCACCCCGAGGACCGTCCCGAGTTCCTGGGCCGTCAGTCTTTCCCGCAGGTTGACCAGGGTGGGGTCAAAGCGCATCGGGAAGGCGGTCATGAAGCGCACCCCGTAATTCTCGCAGATGTCTCTCATGGCCTCAGCATCCTGCACGGTGGTGGCGATGGGTTTTTCACACAGGACATGCACGCCCGATTGTGCCGCGAGCTTCACGAATTCCAGGTGACGGGAGGTTTCACTGCAGACCACGACCCCTTCCACCTCAGCAAGCAGGGCTTCTGGGGTGTCAAACTGCCGGATGCCATACAGGCTGGCGTAAAGCCCTGCTTCTGGACCATCGTCCCAGTACCCCACAAAATTCACACCGGGGGTGGCCTTTAAAAGTGCCTGATAATGTTCGGCGTGCACGTGGGCAAAACTCAGAATGCCGATGTTCATGGGTGCCTCCCGAGGTTGATGGCGGTGTGGTGCCGGGAAGATTCGCGGGCAGCCAGGGCCACCCTCAGGGCGTAAAGGGCGTCTTGAGAGGTGACTCTGAATTCGGTTCCACTCTCTATGGCCTGATGGGCATGCTGCAGTTCGAGCAGGAAGGGATCTGCTCCTGCAACGGCAGGGAGGCCCACCTGGGGTTTGCTGCTGTTCTCTTCTGCCTGCAGGTGCCGGAGGGTGGGGAGCTGATCTGAGGACCACTCGATCAGGCCTTCACTGCCTGCAATGTCGAGGCCGGTGCGGAACACGCCCGGAGGGTACACCCATCCGCATTCCACATGGCTGATGGCCCCTCCCGTGTGGGTGAGAATCGCCTGTGCATACTGGCGGATCCCTGCACGGGTGCACTGGGCGTAGACCCTGCTTACCGGACCTGCGCACCAGATGGCGTAATCGATGTCGTGCAGCATCATGTCCACCAGCATCCCGCCGGAACGCTGTTCGTTGGCAAACCAGGCGCTTCCGCCATAAGGGGGATTGGCCACCCGCTTGAGGCGCAAGACACGAGGTTGCCCAATGCGGCCTTCCTGAATCATCTTCTGGGCAGCGGTATACTGAGGGAAAAAGCGCACCACCATCGCAATGAACAGCCTGACCTTGTGCTGTGCACAGGCCTCGATCATCTGCTGTGCGTCCTGCTCTGAGAGGGCCATCGGCTTTTCGCAGATCACGTGCTTGCCTGCACGGGCGGCCTGTAAAGTCAGGTCCTTGTGGGTTTCGGTGGGGGTGCAGATGTCCACGATGTCCACATGGTCAAAAAGACTTTCCAGAGTCAGGATGGTGGAAATGCCGTGCTGCTGGGCGAGGTGCAGGGCGTGGGCCTGGTCCTGGCTGTGCATCACCACCTCCACCCCCAGGTTCTTCCAGGCCTGCAGGTGGGTGAGGCCCATGGTGCCAGAACCAATGATGCCGACCCGCATCACTTCAGGGCTCCATCGGTCAGGCCCTTGATCAGCTGACGGGAGAAGAACAGGTACAGCACGATGGCAGGCAGAATCGCCAGGGTCAGGGCAGCCAGCACAGCGGTGTAGTCGTTCACGTACTGGCCAAGGAACACGCTGGCCCCCAGCACAATGGTCTTGGTTTTCTCACCCGGGGCGAGGATCAGGGGGAACCACAGGTCGTTCCAGATGGGAATCATGGAGATTGCCAGCACCGAACCAATGGCAGGCCTCAGGAGGGGGAAGGTCATGCCAAAGATGCGGTATTCGCTGGCCCCATCGATGCGGGCGGCTTCTTTGAGGTATTTCGGGAGGCCTTTCATGAAGGCACTGAGGATGAAAATGGCCAGTGGCAAGCCCTGCGCGGTATAAACCAGAATCAGTGCCCACAGGGTATTGATCAGGCCCATGTCCACCACCAGATTCAGGATCCCCACGGTCCCAAGGCGGATCGGCACCATGATGCCCAGAGACAGATACAGGCCCATGAAGGTGTTCAGTTTGAAGGTGTACTCGGAGAGGGCAAAGGCGGCCATGCTGCCCATCAGCAGGATCAATCCCAGCGAGGTCACTGTAACAGTGAGGCTGTTGATGGCGTAGCCTCCGAAGTTGGCCCCCTGAAAGAGCGACTTGTAGCCGTCCAGAGACAGGGTTTCACTGTTGGGAAGGGCAAAAGGTTCACTGAAAATGGCCATCTGGCCTTTGAAGGAGTTGAGCACCATCATCACGATGGGAAAGAGCGAAATCAGGCAGTACAGGATCAGGAAGATGTGCCCTCCCAGCCTGGGGAGTTTGCTTTCGATGAAGTTGCCTTTGGCTCGGCGACTTTGCGTGGCGGTGGTTTCCATCTTGGCTCCAGACATAAATGCTCCGTGCGGGGGTGAAGGACCTGGGGGTCAGCAGGGCCAACCCCATCAGGCAGGAGGGAAGGGAGGATCAGAATTGCAGGTTCTGGATGCGGCGCTGCCAGCCCCACAGGTAGAGGACAATGCCGATCAAAATCACCACCAGCATCGCTCCAGCGACGGTGGCCCCCATGTAGGGGTCTCCGGGTTGCAACTGGTTCCCGAAGAAGGTGCGGTAGAAGAAAGTCCCGAGAATGTCGCTGGAGAAGTTGGGTCCTGCGAGCGCCCCCTGGGTGGCGTAAATCAGATCGAAGGCGTTGAAGTTCCCTACAAAAGTCAGGATGCCGACGATCCCCACAGTGGGCAGGATGAGGGGCAGTTGAATCTTCCAGAACACCGTCCAGCGGCTGGCCCCGTCCACTCTGGCAGCCTCATAGAGTTCTTCTGGGATGCGGGAGAGGGCTGCAATGAAGAGCATCATGGGAATCCCGATGTTCTGCCACACCGAAATGAAAGCCAGGGTGGTCAGCGAGGTCGATTCCAGGCCAAGCCAGGGCTGGTAGTACTGTTCCAGACCCAGGTTTTTCATGATGGTGGGGGCAATGCCCCAGGCGGGGTTGAGGATCAGTTTCCAGGCGAAGCCCACAATCACCACCGACAAAATGGTCGGCATGAAGATGATGGCCCGGTAGATGCTGCTGCCCATCAGGCCACGCGTCAGCAGCACGGCAATCAGGAGCCCAATGGGGTTTTGCAGCAGCATGTGGATCACGAAAAAGACAACATTGTTTTTCAGGGCGTTCCAAAATGGCTGGGAGAATTCGGGGGCCGTGAGCAGCCGCACATAATTGGCCAGCCCGACGAACATTTCACCAGCTTCCGTCTTGGTGTTGAGGGACAGCCACAGGGAACTCAGCAAAGGAAAGATCATGAAGACGGTGTAGACGAGGGTGGCTGGAAGCAAAAAAACCACGATGTGGGTGGGGAAGGGTTTGCGCATAAAAGTCTCCCGGAGGTGGGGGGCTTTTGGCCCCCCGTGTGAGTCACTTGCCTTTCTGAGGGGCGTACCAGGAGGCGAGGTTCTTCTGCACGAAATCGGCGGCCTCTTTGGGGGTCAGGGTCTTGTTGAGCACCTGAGCAGACGCATTCCACAAATCGTTTTCGTTGTTGGGGTTGGCGTTTCTGGACAGCAGCTGGTAAGAGGAGCGGAAAGATGCCTCACAGGTCTTGCGCCAGCCCAGGAATTCCTGCGCAATGGGGTCGTTCACCTTGTAGCTGGACTTGGTGAGGGGATAGAAACCGGGGAGAGCGTTTGCGTAAATGCGCGCGAATTCGGCTCCGGCCATCCAGTTCAGGAAGGTGCGCACTGCCGTCTTGTTCTTGGTCTTGGCGTTCATGCCGAAACCGATGTCGGGGTGATCGTCAATCACGCACTTCTGCCCACTGGTGAAGGTGTAAGGGGGGAAGGCCCCGAGTTTCAGTTTGGGGTTCATGTTGCGGAAGGTGGCGATGTCCCAGGATCCGGCGGGGTAAACGGCTCCGCGTCCCTGTCCAAAAATGTTCTGGGAGTCGGGGTAAGCGAGGGCCTGATAACCAGAGGGCAGGTAAGGGGCCCATTTTGCAAGGGCTTCAAAGGCCTGCAGGAATCCACCTTTGTTGTACTGGGCAGAGCCACTGATCAGGCCCAGACGCCCCTTTTCCCCTGCCCACAGCACAGGACCGATGTTCTGGTAACCCATGGTGGCGGCCTCCCACTGGTCTTTGGTGCCCATCACCAGAGGAGAAACGCTTCCTTTGGACTTGATGGTGTCCAGCACGGCCAGGAATTCTTTCTCGGTTTTGGGTTCTTTGAGGCCCAGCTGGTCAAAAATGTCCTTGTTGTAAAGGAAACCGTGAATCACTGCGGCGGTGGGCACACAGAAGGTGGTTTTGCCGTCGTCGGTGGACCAGGCGGCTTTCGCCACGGTGCTGAAGTTTTTGAGGCCCGAAAGGTCATTGACCGAAGTGAGGTACCCGGCTTTGAAAAGGTTGAGGCTGGCATCAAATGGACGACAGGCAATGATGTCCCCGGCGGTGCCCCCCTTGAGTTTGGCTTCCACCACGGCGTTGTACTCGGTGGGCGCAGTGGGGGAAAAGGTCACCTTGATTTTGGGGTACCTTTTCTCAAACGCTGGAATGATCACATCGCGCCAGATCTTCAGGTCGTCGTTGCGCCAGCTTTCAATGGAAATGCTGGTGGTCTGGGCCTGTGCGAGTGTTGGGGTGAGGGCAAAGAGGAGGGTCAGTCCGAAGGTGAGCTGTCTGAGGTTTTTCATGGGTTTCTCCTTTTTCTGTCCAGCTTTTGAACTCAGGTGGGCTTTTTTGGGCAATAGGGCAGGTCTCCCTGCAGCTTGGGGGTTCTCAGGGCATGGCTCCTCCGGTCCGGTCAGGCGGTGATGAATTCCTGGGAGAGTGAAGTGAAGAACTGGTCGATGGCGACGCTTGCGGCCCCCCTGGCCCACATGTCGGTGGACTCGGTGAGGAAGCGCAAGGTGGTGGGGGTGCGGGTGACTGGGAGCAGTTCAGCCTTGAAGCTGTCCTGCACGATGGGCTCTAAACTGGACAGGCCCAGATGCGGCTCGGGGGCCACAAACACGGCGTCCGGATCAAAGGTGGTGGCGAGCTGTGCCAGGGCAATGCCCAGGCGTTCTCCCACACCACCCAGAATCTCTGCAGCCAGGTCTTTGTGTTCGGCAATCAAGGTGGGGAGTTCGTTGATGGATACAGGAGTCCCGAGGCGTTCCTGAAATTCTCTGGCGATGGCGAGTGCTCCAGAGGTGGCTTCCAGGCATCCGGTTTTTCCACAGTGGCACTGCACTTTTGAGGGTGAGGTGATGCGGATGTGTCCAATTTCACCTGCCACCCCGTTGCGGCCCCGGTAAAGGTTGCGCTGGATGACGATGCCTGCACCAATCCCCTTGCCAATCGTCATGATCACAAAGGAACTGGCGTGTCTGGCCTCTCCAAAGAGCATTTCGGCAATTCCCAGGCTGTTGGCATCGTTCTCCACATGGGTGGGAATGCCGGTGGCCTGCTGCACGATGGGACCGATGGGCACGTCATGCCATCCGGCGGTGGTGGAGTCCAGACAGATTCCCCGTTCATGGTCGATGATCCCGGACACCGCAAGTCCGATCCCCAGAATGGGCCGGTGGGTCACCCGAATGGCGAACTGCTGAATGTCTGCAGCAATCACGTGAGGGTCCAGGGTGGGGTGGCTGAGGGTGTCGCGCTGGATGATGTTGCCGTGCAGGTCGCAGAGCACGATCTGGTTGTAATTCGAGTTGACCTGCACACCAATGGTGTAGCCATAATCGGGGTTCAGCTTGAGGAGTTTGCGGGGTCTGCCCAGGGCTTCCTGGGTGATGCCGGATTCATGAACCACCCCGAGTTGCTGCGCCCGTTTGACGGCACTGGAGACGGCGGAGGCACTGAGGCCGGTGAGGGTGCGGATTTCAGCCTGGCTGATTTCCTGATGCTGGCGGATGAGGCTGAGAACCTGATCGTGGGTGGTCATGTTGAAAGTCCTTGCTTGAAGGGGGTTTGTGTCTGGGACAAGAAAAGCTGGCCTGCCCGGGGAGGGAAGGGTGGGAAGTCACGGGGCAGGCCATGCCTCTGACTTATTTTTTTCTTCGAAAGAAATAAGTAACTGGAGTGTAGATCCTGCGCCTCCGAGAGTCAACGCAAAAGCTTCAAGGAATGATTGAAAGTCTTTAAAACACTCAGTTGATGCCCAAAAATCCCGAGACAAGACCCCTGTGGGAAACAAGAAAAGAAAGCCTTCCCAAAAGTTAGAATATGAAAAACGCCCTACAGCACATCAATCCTCATGCAGACACAGCAAAAAAAGGAGCCTCCGGGAGGCTCCTGCTGGACAGACGTTCTGGATCAGGGCACCAGGTTCCAGTGCGCCTCCCCTGACTTTCAGCTGAAAGGGGTGCTGACAAAGCTGCAGAGAAGGTTTTGCAGGTGCAGGCTGCTCATGCCCGCACCTCCTGCAGCAGCGTTTGCATTTTCTCCAGCAGTTCTTCCCGGTAAGGAACGCCCCACACGGCATTTTTCAGGCACATGCCCTGCTGGTTGCTGCGCAGCATGCTCTTGAAGCTGTCCACATGGTCCCCGGAGTGCGCTCTCACCAGGGCAAGCAGTCGCTGGTACACCCCAGGTTGCTGAATCACTTCATCAAAGGTGCTGTTCATGGTGAGGGGTTGTGCTGCTTTTTGCTCCAGGGAGCAGTGGAAGGTGTGCTGCCCGGAGCCCACCTCGAACACCTGACCATCGGGAAGCTCGATTCTGGCGGTGGTGTTGGCTGGCACGGTGACAGACAGCTGGAAGTCTCCGTTTTGTTTCTCCCAGCGCACCGCAGCTTCACCGTAAGGGGTGAGGTGACGGGCAGAGGCAAAAGAGAGCGGTTGACCGGGCAAGGGGCGCACCAGCAGTTTGCGGTATCCGGGCTCCAGCGCGGCCAGTCCTGCCACACTGCGGTGCAGCCAGTCTGCCACAGCGCCCAGCGCGTAATGGTTGAAAGAGGTCATTTCTCCGGGGTTGATGGAGCCGTCCGGGAGCATGCTGTCCCAGCGCTCCCAGATGGTGGTGGCCCCCATGGTGACGGGGTACAGCCACGATGGGCATTCCGTCTGGGTGAGCAGCAAATAGGCGGCGTCCACTTCTCCGACACTGCACAGGGCGTCACACACCAGCGGTGTGCCCACAAACCCCGTGGAGATCAGGTACCCGCTTTCCCGCACCAGTTCCCGCAGGCGTTTTGCAGCGGTGTGGCGCTGGGTTTCGTCTTTCAGCAGGGCAAACTGCAACGCGAGGCTGTAGGCGGTCACGCTGTCGCTCAAGACCCGGCCCCTTCCCGTCACGTATTCCTGCTGGAACGCTTCCCGCACATCCTCCGCAAGTTTCTGATAGCATGCTGCGTCCTCAACGCGGCCCAGCACTTTTGCGCTCCGGGCAACGGTGTCGGCGCTGCGGGCAAAATAGGCGGTGGCAACCACCCCGGGCAGGGTTTTGGCCTTGCCCGGATTGGTGGGTGGGGCGTCCGGGTCCAGCCAGTCTCCGAACTGCATGTCCATGTCCCAGATCAGGCGTTCACCGGCCCTGGAATGCTGGAAATCCACCCATTTTTTCATGCTGTCAAACTGCTGCTCCAGCACCCCGGTGTCTCCGCAATGCTGGTACAGCGTCCAGGGCACGATGGTGCTGGCGTCCCCCCAGGCTGCAGCAGCGAGGGTGGCAGGCAGCACCTGCGGCACCACGGCGGGCACCGCTCCGTTTTCGCTCTGGTCGGCTTTCAGGTCTTTCAGCCAGGAGGTCAGGAAGCCGCGCACATCGTACAGGAAAGCAGCAGTCGGTGCGAAAGCCTGAATGTCTCCGGTCCAGCCCAGACGCTCGTCGCGCTGCGGGCAGTCGGTGGGCACATCCAGAAAGTTGCCCCGCATGCCCCACACCACGTTCTGGTGAAACTGGTTGATCAGGGGATCACTGCACTCAAACCACCCGGTGCGTTGCAGGTCTGAATGCACCACCACGGCTTCAAGGTCTGCGGGGTCAAAATTTCCAGGCCAGTTTTCAATTTCGGCGTAGCGGAAACCGTGGAAGGTGAACCTGGGTTCAAAAACCTCCAGGCCTTCTCCTTTTAAGGTGTAGGTGTCGGTGCATTCTGCGTACCTGAGGGGCCGCATGCCCAGTTCACCGTTTTCCAGCACCTCTGCATGCCTGAGGGTGACGGTGTGGCCCCTTTCCCCCTGCACTTTGATGCGCAGCCAGCCCACCAGGTTCTGTCCGAAGTCCAGCACGGTCTTGCCTGATGGGGTCTGGATCACCTCCCTCACCTGCAGGGTTTCGATCCTGCGTACGGGCGGGCCTTCCGGGGCCACCAGCAAACTGGCATCAAAAGGCAGGACTTCTGCAGCAGCCCAGTGTGCATCATCGAAGTTGGGAGTGCTCCAGCCGCTCTGTTCCAGGCGGGCATCGTAGCGTTCCCCATCGTACAGGTCATCGAAGGTGATGGGGCCAGAGTGGGTTTTCCAGCTTTCATCGGTGGTGATGCGCTCGGTCTGACCGTCCTGGTAGCAGAGTTCCAGCTGTGCAATCAGGGCCAGTTTCTCGCCGTAAAGGTTGCGCCTCCCGCCCCCAAAGCCCAGCCGTCCACGGTACCAGCCGTTGCCCAGCATGCTGCCGATGGCGTTGTGGCCTTCGTGCAGAAGCTGCGTCACATCGAAAGTGTGGTACCTGAGGCGGCTGTGGTAACTGGTCCAGCCTGGTGAAAACAGCTGATCGCTGATGGGTTGCCCATTGATCTGGGTGTCATGCACCCCCAGGGCGGTGATGTACAGGCGGGCGTGCCTGAGGTTTGATTTCACCTGAAAGGTTTTGCGCAGCAGGGGAGCAGGTCCAGGACGGGTGGGATCTTCTTCCTGCACGGGGCCGATGGCCTGCGCCGTCCAGTCTGCTGCATGCAGCAGCCCGGTTTCGAGGGTCAGCGGTGCACTCCACTCGCTTTCCGCTCCGTCACTGCCCCACACCTGCACCTGCACGGTGACCTGTGCTCTGGATTCCAGAGGCGCAAAAGGCCAGGGCACGAGGTGGGATTCCTGGCTTTGCTGTTTTCCGGTGCTGCTGAGCACCTGTCCGTCCAGGGTGGAAAGTTTGATCTGGTGGTGGGTTTGCTGCCAGTCTGCAACACGGGTTTCAGTGATCCAGGAAAGCCTGGGGGTTGAGATGCCAGAGAACAGGTCTGGGTGCAATTCAGCGTGCAGCTGGGTGACCCGGGTGGTGGTGTGGGTGATGGTCATGGGTTCATCTCCGCTGGGGGTGTGAGAAGGTCTGCTGGGGGTTTTCAGAAGGTTTTGCAAAAAGATCAGCCTTTGACGGCTCCGGCGGCCATGCCTTTCATGACCATGCGGTTTAAAAACAGGTAGATCAGCACGGTGGGGGCCACGGCCATGCTGATGGAGGCAAAAGTCGGCCCCCATTCGCGCTGCCCGTACTGCCCGGTGAAGGCCAGCAGTCCCGATTGCACGGTGCGCATTTCCGGGTTGGTGGTGAAGGTCAGAGACACCAGCAGGTCGTTCCACAGAAAGAAAAACTGCACCAGGGCCACGGTGACAATGGCGTTTTGCACCATCGGCAGGGCAATCTTGAAGAACACCTGGTAAATGCTGGCCCCGTCCACCACGGCGGCTTCAACGATCTCCCTGGGGAAGGACTGGAAGTACCCGGAGAGGAAGAACACCACCAGCGGCAATCCGAAAGCCACGTAGGTGAGGATCAATGCGAAACGGGTGTCCAGCAGGTGCGCCTGGTAGTACATGTTGAACAGAGGTAAAATCACGATCTGGATGGGTACCATGATGCCAATCAAAAAGAGCACGTTCACGGTGCGGGAGAGTTTCCAGCGCATCACTTCCAGCCCGAAGGCGGCACCGGTGCCCAGCAGGATCATCACTGCAATGGAGGGAAAGACCACCAGTGCAGAATTGATCACGTATTTGCCCATGTTGCCTTCGGTCCAGGCGCGGGTGTAGTTCTCCAGGTGCAAGCTCTGGGGCAGCGTCCACATGGGTTTTAAGAATTCATCTGCGCCTTTGAAAGAGGACATGAAAATCCAGATCACCGGGTAGATGCAGGACACCACGATCAAGACAATCAAAAGGGTGGCGGGGATGCCCAGCAGGGTTTTTTGCAGGTTGGCTGCTGCGGGGTTGTGGGGGGCTTTCTTTTTGAGGGTGGATTTGAGGGGGTCCTGTCCGATCATGTCAGTTTCCTTCCCGGCGGTTGCGCCAGTAGATCAGCAGGCTCACCACGAGGCACTGCAGGGTCAGGGTCAGGGCCAGCGTGCTGCCGTACCCATATTCGCTGTACACGAAAGAGGTCTTGTACATCAGGATGCTCAGCGGCGTGGTGGCGGTGCCGGGTCCGCCGTTGGTGAGGGCCACGATGGTGTCAAAGACTTTCAGGGTCCCGTTGAAACTGAAAATCAGGGAGGCCACCATGATGGGGGTGAGCTGCGGCAACACGATAAAACGGGTGAGGTTCCAGCCCTGCGCTCCATCAATGCGGCCTGCCTCGATGGTTTCTTCGGGGATGCCCACCAGTCCGGTGAAAATCAGGATGGCGTAGAAGCCCATGGCTTTCCAGATTTCCATGATGCAGATGATCCAGAAGGCGGTGTCGGCCTGTCCCAGCCAGGGCTGGATGTAGGACTGCATTCCCAGGTTGTCCAGTAGACCGTTGACCAGTCCGTACTGCGGCGCAATGGCGAACATCTTGGAGAACATCTGCGCCACGGCCACGGTGGGCAGCACCACAGGCAGGAAGATCAGGGTGCGCACCAGCACCGAGGAGTGCTTGAGGTAGAAGTGGTACAGCAAAGCCAGCAGGGTGCCCAGAATGATCTGGCCTGCAGAGACAAACAGGGCAAATCTGGTGCCGAACCACAGGGCCTTCCACATCTGGGAGTCGTGGATCAGGCGCTCATAGTTGGCGAAGCCCACATATTTGAATCCAGTGATGGGGCTGCCTTCCTGCATGCTGAGGCCCAGGGAGGAAACAATGGGCACAAAGAGGATCACCAGGTAGAGGATCAGGGCGGGCCCCACGAAGAGGCTGATGGCTTTCCAGTCGCTGAGGGTCTTGTTCATGGGGGTCCTTGGGGGCCAGGGCTGGCCGGGGCTGAAGGGCATTGCGCCGTTTTTGATTAACTCACTTTTTGAACTTACCTGAGTGTAGTCCTCTGGTTTGCCCAAGTCAAGAGCGCAAAATCCACTGATCCAGACAGAAAACACCCCTTGAATGCTCAGGGGTGTTTTCTGGGAATCATGACTCATGAAGGTGAAATTGAAGGGAAAGATTACTTCAGTGCATTTTGCAACTGCTGCATGTACTCTTCAGGGCTCAGGTCGCCCGTGATGAGCGGCTGCACGTTGTCCTGGGAAATGGCGGTGGCTTTGGGGCTGAACAGACCCTCCCACCACAGGTAACCATTTTTGGCGGCATTCAGTTTGGTCTGGGTCATCTTGGTGAGTGCTGGAATGGTTTTGGGGGTTTTGGTGACCTTGAAACCGGTCAGCATGCCCAGGTCACTCATGGCCAGGTTGGCGTAATTGGAGAACACATGCTTCATCCAGTCGCCGGTGGCTTTGTCCAGCTGTTTTGCATTGACCCCCACGGTCAGACCGGTGTTGATGGACCAGTCGTTGATGGTGCCCTTGCCGCCCTTCACCGCCGGGATGTTGAAGAAGCCCACGCTGGCCTCCCCGATCTTGTTGCGGGTTTTGTCGTTCAGGTCACGGAGAACCCAGCTGCCCATGTAGAGCATGGCGGCTTTGCCCTGCAAGAAGGTGTCCACGGCGGTGTCGTAATCGATGGTGTTCACGCCCAGCCCGAAGTAACCCTTCTTGCCCATCTCCTGCACGGCGCGGGCCGCTTCCACAAAGCCTGCGTCGGTGAGTTTCAGGCTGCCGTCTTTCACGCGGTCCATCACGTCTGCACCGTATTTGCGGGCAGCGTAACCCCCGATCAGGCGGGTCAGGGGCCACTTCTGGTCGCCAGACGCCGAGAAAGGCTGGATGTTTCTGGCTTTGAGTTTGTCGGCTGCAGCCATCATCTCGTCCCAGGTTTTGGGTTCTTTCAGCCCATTGTCCGCAAAGATTTTCTTGTTGTACCAGATGCCTTCGATGTTGAGTTCCAGGGGCAAGCCCAGCAGTTTTCCGCCAGTCAGTTTCTTGTTGATCTGCACGGCCACCGGATTCAGTTTGCTGTAGATGCCGAGGTCCCTGAAGTAGCTTTCCAGATCTGCAGCGTCCCCTTTGGTGGCCAGCTGCGCCAGCAAACTGGGTTCATTTATGGAGAACAGGGTGGGCAGCGTGCCACTGTTGGCCAGCAGTTGCAGGCGCTGGGTCAGGTCGGTGAGCTGCGCCTGGTGCTGGTAGCTGAAGGTGGCATTCTTTTTGGCGTAATCGTCCGAGAGCATGCTGATGATCTTGGTGTAGCCCACGTCTCTGTTCTGACCCGACAGGAACACCACGGTTTTTTTCTGGGCCTCTGCGGCAGAAAAAGCGCTGACGATGAGCAAAGTGGAAAGGGCAGTAAGGCGTGCGTGTTTCATGGTTCTCTCCTCTGGGGGTGCAGGTGCGGCTGCATGCTGGGATCAGGGACCGGGATGATGGGGGTGCCTGGAGGTCCTGGGTGAAGGCGTTTGAAACGTCTGAGATGCTGGATCGTTTTCCCTCGTTGATTGCCTCAATTTGTGAAGTAACCCTAGATTAGCACCGGTTGTTCAAAAGGTCAAGCCTCACTTTGTGAACCATCCTCTGGATGAAAAAGGTGTTTGCCGAACGAAAGATGGCTGCATGGCTTGTGAAGAGTGAGGCATCTGGAGTAGCATGTTGATGCAGCCATTTGTCTGATTGGACCCTGTGCAAGGCCAATTTAAAGGCGGGCAGAACCTGACCGGGAACCAAAACGAACATGGAGTTGACCTCCATGTTCACAAAATGGTACTCTAAATTAGCTCACTTGATGAACCAATCGGAGATTCCATGACCGCAAACAAAGGCGATCCACGCGCACTGCGCACCCAGAATCGGCGAACCATCCTCAACCACATCCGCAGGCTGGGGCCCACCAGCCGCTCACAACTGGTGGAACTGACCGGCCTGAGCAGCGCAGGCATCACCGGCATCACTGCAGAACTCATTCAGGACCGACTGCTGATCGAACGCAGCATCGGAGAGGCTGGAGCCACCGGAGGCCGCCGCCCCATCTACCTGGACATCGACTTTGCGGCCCACTACGCCATTGGCATCAAACTGCGCGAAGACCGCATGGAAGTGGTGCTCACCGACCTCTCCACCCGCGTGCTGGCCCACCGCACCGAAGATTTGACCAGCCAGAACCCTCAGGATGTGGCGCTGCAAATCAAAAACATCAGCAAAAAACTCTACAAAAAAGCCAGAATTGACCCGGAAGACGTGATCGGCATTGGCATTGGCATGACCGGGGTGATCGACGCCCGCCACGGACAGGCCGTCAATGCCCCCCTGATGCAGTGGCACAACGTGCCGATCAGCCAGATCATTACGGCCCAGACGGGGCTCCCGGTGTGGATCGACAACGATGTGAATGCCTTTGCTGCCGCAGAACGCCTGTTCGGGAACGGCAAGCAGTACGGCAGCTTCCTCACCGTGGCCATCGGACGCGGCCTGGGTGGAGCACTGGTGCTGGAAGGGGACATCTACCGGGGCAGAAACGGTGGTGCAGGAGAGTTCGGGCACAACATGGTCCAGCCCGGAGGCAGGCTGTGCAGTTGCGGCAGGAAAGGCTGTCTGGAAGCCTACACTGCAGAACCCGGCATCCTCAGCATCTTCCAGGAAAAACACCCCGAAATCGAAAACCCCACCATCCCCGGAGTGGTGGAACTGGCCGCCCAGGGCCACCTCGGAGCCCGTGAAGTGCTGGAAAACGCCGGGCGTTTGCTGGGCACCCACCTCTCTTACCTGGTCAACACCTTCAATCCCGAACTGATCATCATGGGCGGAGAAGGCTCACAACTGGGACCCGCCTACTTCACCCCGCTCAAACAGGCCCTCAGACAGCAGGCTTTCGATGGCCTTGCCGATGAACTGCAGATTCTGATCGTGCCCTGGGACAAGGACGACTTCACCCCCTGGGCGCAGGGTGCAGCCAGCCTTGCCGTGCAAAGTGCTTTTGACACCGGAGAGGTCATCAAAGCAGGGACCAACCGACAGGCCAACTGAACCCACCCTCTCACCTGCTGTAGGCGGCCTGCCACTCCTGAACCAGTGTGGCCACCAGTTCACCTGCAGGCAGCGCCCTTGCCAGAGGAGCCCCCTGACCTGCCCAGTGTGCAGCATAGCCATGGTTTCCCTGACGGCTGGCCGCTGCGTGCAGCTGTTTGGCTGCATCGTAGGCCACTGGGTAATCTGGAAGAGGATCATCTGGGTGGTCTGCTCCAGCAAGAACCGCATGCATTTCATTGATGATGCCCCGGGCAGGCCGTCCAGAAAGGGCTGCAGTGATCCCGGTGTGCCAGGCTTTTTCGCTGCTGAGTTCTGCCCGGTAGGCGGCACTGGCACTGGATTCCGGGCACAGAATGAACGCCGTTCCCATCTGGACCCCCACCGCACCCAGGTCCAGTGCCGCCCGAATCCCCTGACCATCCATGATGCCTCCTGCGGCAATGATCGGCAAATGGGAATGGCTGGAGAGCAAACGCACCAGCGCAAAAGTGCCCAGCGCATCTGCCGCTTCCTGCGGTTCAAACACCCCCCGGTGTCCTCCGGCCTCCACGCCCTGCGCCACAATGAAATCCACGCCCGCCGCCTCAATTTCTCTGGCTTCTGCGAGGCTGGTGGCGGTGGCCAGCGTGATGGTTCCTGCCGCTCTGAACTGCTGGACCCATGTGGGATCTGGCAATCCAAAATGAAAGCTGACTACGGCTGGACGCTCTTCCAGCAGCATCTGCAGCATGGCCTGGTTTCCAATGAAACTGGGGTAAATCTCTTTGAGGGTGGTTGGAAGTGCGGCCTGAAAGCGTTCGAAGTGCGGCCTGAGGTGCTCGATCCAGCGGGCTTCCCGTGCAGGGTCAGGCACTGCAGGGGCATGGCAGAACACGTTCACCTGGAACGGTCCATTGGTCAGGGCACGGGTCTGGTGAATGCTTTTCCTGGCCTGTTCCACAGAACTGGCCCCCAGACCCAGTGCGCCCAGCCCTCCAGCACGGGTGACTGCAGCCGCAAGTGCCGGGGTGGACACTCCGGCCATTGGGGCCTGCAAAATGGGGTGCGAAATGTTGAGCGCTTCAAGCAATGTATGATGGGAAGGCACAATCTCTCCTGAAGGGTCTTGAGGGCGTGTGGGCATGCCACCTGCTGGCGGAACACCTTGCATTCTGGCATGCCCTGCACCCCCAGACTGTGTTGACCAGCGAAAAAGGAAGCTTCAAAAGAAGCTTCCTTTTCCCAAACCACCATTTCTGGGGTCACTGCAAAACGGCCAGGGCCTTGAGGCGCACGGGTTTCTCGATGTAATCGTAGGTGGTGACTTCAAAAGAAGTGCTGCTGCCCCCGGAGAGCATTTTGCCTCCGGGGCTCACCTGAAAGGCCATCATCACCACTTCACCGCTGGCGTTGTACCCGGTGACGTACAGTTTGTAGCGGGCTGCCTTGCCCAGTGGATTTTTCAGTTTGCCCTTGATGGTCAGCGGGGAACCAGCACTGCCCTGCAACACCAGTCCAGACACCAGACCGCGCTCCAGATAAGCAAATTTTCCTGCTTCCTCGTAGGTGAAGTCCAGGTCACAGCGGCCAATCTTGCCGTAATTGCCCTTTGTGGACACATCGTAGACGGGTGCGGTTTCGCCTGGCAGCAAATCAATGGAAGAAATGGCCCCCAGGCGCTCGTAAATCAGTTTTCCACTGGTGTCGTAAATGTGGATGCTGCCTCTGGCCCGCACAGCAAAGCCCTGGTTGTTTTTGACTTCTCCGAAGGCAGCAACTTTTCCAGTATTACTGCCTTTGCCCTCATAGCATTTGCCCTGGGTGGAAAGCTGTTGCCCCGAGGCGAGAGGCAAGGCCATGCACAGCAAAGCAGCAAAAATTCGGGCGGGTGTGAAAGGGTGTTTCATGGGTTCCTCCTGCAGTGTGTTACAAATCGAAAGTGCCAGTTTCTGGCAGAACGGTTTTTTTCTTCGATTTCATGCAGGTTAATCTGCAAACAGGGTAAAATACCTGTAACGTTTTTACCCTGAGAGGAACCATGACCACCACCCTCACCGTGCACCATCCAGACGCCGCCCGATTGCTGGTGGATTCCGAACAGGTGCAGTACCTGCTGCCCTTCATGCCCTGTGCCCGCAGCCTCACCGAAGCTGCCAGACGGCTGGGGGTCAGTGTGCCCCACTTGCGTTACCATGTGCGCAGGTTTCTGGAGCTGGGGTTGCTGCAGGTCAGCGAAACCCGCCCCAGACGTGGCCCTGCCGTGGTGTGCTACCAGAGCACCGCCCGGCGGTTCTTTGTGCCCTTTTCGGCCACCCCATACGAAAATTTTGAGGCGATGGTGCTGCGCAAGGACCTGGCCTGGCAAGCCGTGCTCAGCCGGGAGTGGACCGATGCCCGTCTGGGGCCGCTGCGTTTCGAGCAGGGTGGGGTGCGCTTTTCCAGCGACCCCGAAGGCCGTCTGGTCACCGAGTATGTCACCGGGCCAGAAGCCCCCAGGCCCAGCAAAACCCGGAATCTGCATGACCGCTCTGCTGCAAAATGGAACAGCTGGAGCACCCTCAGGCTCAGCGAAACCGAAGCGCTGGCCCTCGAACAGGAGCTGCATGATGTGTGGCACAAATACCTGCAGTGCTCTGGAGAAGGCCAGTACCTTTTGCGACTGGGACTGGCCCCTTTTGTGTTTGACCACTCTGCTCCAGAGGAGAGGGATTGACAGGTTCTGGGTTTGAAACTGAAAAACCCCCGGCAAAAGATCAGCAAAAAAAACCAAGTGTTTTTTACTGTGGTCTCCTTTTAAGCTGTTTCTGGAGAGGACACAGCACCCAGAAAGGTGCGAAATGCCGTTCTGAAGGGCTGTCCTTTCGGTTCCCCTTGCACCACTGGAGGTCAACATGAAACAGAAAATCATCACTTCATTGCTTTTGCTGGCCCTGATGGGCAGCCAGGCCCTGGCCGGGTATCAGGCCTGGGCTGGTGGCCCTCCCTGAGCCACCAGAGGATCTGATTTTGTCCAGCAAAATCCAGCTGAGCCGCCTGAAACCGAGCTGCCTGAAAACTGGAGGGCATTCTTCTGGGTTTCAGGCTTTTTTGTGCAACAAACCAGGACACAGGTTTGCTGCACAAAAAAATGGACCACAAACATCCTTTGGTGCGATGGCATCCCCGAATCCCGACTGCACGGCCTCAGTGGGACCCCACCTGCACCTCTGCCGAATCCACTTTCCCGGCATGCCGCCCGGCCAGCAGCAGCAAAACCAGGGCCACCGCTCCACAGGCGGCCAGCACGGCCAGCACAGGAGGTCCAGCCAGCAACCCCACCACGGTCCCGGAAAGTCCACCCAGCAGAAACTGCGAACTGCCCAGCAGGGCAGAGGCACTGCCCACCCGTTCTTTGACGTGCCACATGGCCAGTGAGGGCAAATTCGGCATGGTGAAGCCCATGGAGACCATCAAGAGGAAAAACAGGGACGCCACCAGCCACAGGCTCTGCACCCCCAGCACAGCCAGTGTGAGCAGCAACACGCACACCGTCACATTCAGCATTACCCCGAAAAGACCGAGCTGGAACAGGGAAAAACGCGCAAGCAAGATGCGGTTCAGTTGCGAAGCGCTCATCAGGCCCACGGCATTCACCCCGAACAGCACCCCATACAGTCCAGGGCTGACCCCCAGGGTTTCCATGTACACGCTGGAAGAGGCCGTCACGTAAGCAAACAGCACCCCGAACACCCAGCCGATGGAGAGCATGAACAGCACGTAAGGGCGGTTCTGAAAGAGCACCCCGTAATTGTTCAGGGCGTCCCTGAGCCGCACCGTCTTGCGTTCCTCGGGGCTGGAGGTTTCCGGCAAAAACACCATCAGCACGGCCAGCAGCACCCCCAGCACGGAGAGGCCCCAGAACACCACCTGCCAGGGGAAATGCGTGAGCACCATCCCACCCAGCGCGGGACCCAGGATGGGAGCGAGGCCAGACACCAGACCCAGCAGGCTGAAACGCCGCGCGGCTTCCTTGCCACTCCACAAATCCTGCACCATCGCCATGGTGATCACCGCACCTGCAGAACCCCCCAGGGCCTGCAGCAAACGGCCCATCATCAGCAGGGCCAGATTTGGGGCGAGGGCACACATCAGAGAACCCACCGTGTAAACGGCCAGCCCAACCAGCAGGGGCTTTTTGCGTCCGTACTTGTCGGTGAAAGGTCCATACACCGCCTGTCCGACGGCCATGCCCACCAGAAAAACCGCCAGTGTGAGTTCAATGCTGCCCGTGCTGACCTGCAGGTCTCTGGCGATGGCCGGAAAGGCTGGGAGGTACAGGTCCACCGTGAGGGGAGTGGCCCCCTGCAAGACGCCCAGGATCACCATGAACAGCACAGGGTTCATGGTCAGGCGAGAAGGTTGTTTTTCAGAAGGTCGGGTGTTCATCATGTTTGCTCCAGAAATCAGGAAAAATCAGGCCTGTTGACCCAGCAGGACCGGGTCAGGACGGCAGGTGGCTTTGAAGGTTCAGTTGAGGGGGCTGGTGGCTGGACCTTCGGCCCGCAGGAATGCCACATCTTTGAGGGGGGTGCGGCCAAACTGGCGGCTGTACTCCCGTGAAAACTGCGAGACACTGACGTACCCCACCTGCCTTGAAGCGGTGGTGGCATCCAGACCGGACAGCAGCCGCCGCCTGGCTTCCTGCAGCCGCAGGGTTTTCTGGTACTGCAGGGGGCTCAGGCCCGTCACATCCTTGAAGTGCTGGTGGAAGGTGGTCTGACCCATGTGCACCATCCTGGCGAGGTCTTCCATGCTGAGCGCTTCATCGAAATGCTGCCGCACATGATCCACGGCCCTGGAGATGCGCTGCACACTGGACTCCGCCTGACCGAGTGCAGCGAGCCGAATGCCCATGGGGGTGCGCAGCAACCGCAGCAGGATCTCATCCAGGATGGGGCCAGAAAGCAGCGCTGCTTCACGCGGCTCTTGCAGCAGTTCCAGCAATCGGGTGGCGGCATTCACGATCTGCGCACTGGCCAGCCCCAGAAACAAACCCCGTTCGGCAGGCATGGGGGGCAGGCCGTTGGGATAGGCACGCTGGGCCAGGTCAGCAATGTGCACGGGGTCCAGCGCCACGGTGAGGCACAGAAACGGCTCCTGCTGGGATGCCTGGGTCACCTGCGAAGAAATCGGCAAATTCACCGAAACGCCCAGCATGTGCAGCGGATCGTAGGTGAAGACCTCACTGCCCAGAAACACCGACTTGGACCCCTGGGCCACAATGCAGACTTTCGGCTGGTACACCACATGGTACAGGTCGTTGTTGATGCGGGATGCGCGGGTCACCTTCACGCCGGGAAGGGGCAACTGGAATTCACTGTCGTAAGGGGCGTGAAGCAAAATCAGTTGGGCCAGTGTTTTCAGGTCCTGGGCCTGGGGTTCTTGCAGAGGCACCTGTGCAGGGGTGAGGCTGGGTTTGCTGGGTTTCACGGCCACCATCCTTTCAGCGTTCCAGAAACCGGCGCTGGGTGTGATGGTTTCAGTGTAAGGCAGCAGGTCGGAGGTTTTTTGCCTGATTCTGCGGATTTTTCACCCGATTCTGCGGATTTTAAAACCACCTGACAGGAAAGTTTGGCAGAGATCTCGTTCAGCAGAGCGAATCCCATCCTGAACCCTCAGACCAATTTTCCCGAACCTTTGCGCCCCACTTGCCCCAGCACAGCCATGCCCACCCCGGAAAGGGTGATGACGCCCATCCCCAGCAGGGCCAATGGGTCTGGCAGGTGGTGGAACACCAGAAACCCAAAGATGCCCTCAAAAAGCAGCTGCAGATAAGAAAAGGGGGCCATGGTGGAGGCCGGAGCAAGCTGAAAGCCCAGCGTGAACAGAAAATGCCCCAGCCCTGCACACAACCCCAGCGACAGAAACAGCACGGTGGTGGTCAGGGTCAGGGGCTCTCCTCCCCAGTTGAACGCCGCCAGAACCCCGAAAACCACCGCACCCACCAGGGCAGAATTGAACAGCAAAGCCACAGGCCCTTCATGGCTCAGGCTGCGGGAGAGCAACTGATAGAGGGCCGTGCACACCGCACACAACCCGGCAAACAGCACCCCCAGGGCATCCAGGTTTCCGCTGGGTCTGGCAATCAGCAGCACCCCGCAGAACCCCACCAGGGCCAGCAGCACCTGCGGCCAGGAGAGGGTTTCTTTCAGCACCGTTCGGGCCAGAAACACCACCAGCAGAGGAGAGACAAAAACAATTGCGAGGGCCTCCGCCAGCGGCATGCGCTGCAAGGCCAGACCCAGAAAAAGGGTGGCAAAGACCAGACACAAAGAGCGCACCCCCACCGGGACAGGTTTTTTGGGTCGGTACGCCTGCGTGCCCAGTGTGGGCGTCACGATGGCCAGCATCAACAGAAGTTGCACGGTGTACCTGGCCCAGGCCACCACAGGCACCGGGTAATGGTGGTTCACGGTCAGGACTTTGGTGAGGGTGTCCAGCAAAGCCAGCACCAGCAACCCCAGGGCATACAGCCCCATGCCTTTGAAGAGGGCCTGAGGAGCAAGGGGATCTGGCCCCTTCACTGCTGCAGGTACTGTTCGTCGCTGACGTGCTCCAGCCAATCCACAGCCTTGCCGTCCAGGCTTTCCTGAATGGCAATGTGGGTCATGGCGGTGTCTGAACTTGCTCCATGCCAGTGTTTCTCTCCAGGGGAAAACCACACCACATCTCCGGGGTGGATCTCCTGGACCTCCTCACCCCACACCTGCACGAATCCCTTTCCAGCGGTGACAATCAGGGTCTGCCCGAGGGGATGGGTGTGCCATGCGGTGCGTGCTGCAGGCTCAAAAGTCACGGTGTTTCCGGCGGTGCGGGCAGGCTCCACCGGCTGAAAAAGGGGGTCAATGCGAACCTGACCGGTGAACCAATCTGCCGGGCCTTTGTTTGAGGGCCTGCTGCCAGTGCGTTTGATGTCCATGAAAGTCTCCTTTGACCAGGGTTGGGCGGTGGGTTCCAGGGTGAATTCATTGATGTGTTGCCACAGGAAACCGGATGCTTCTCCTGTTCGCTCCTGGACACCACTGTACTCGGATTGCAGCAACGGAAGTAGCCCATTTCTGCGGTGTTTTTGCCTGATCCACCGGATGCCGTCTGGTCCTTCCGTAAGCCAGACGGCAGATGTGACCCGCCGCAGGGTGCCTTAACCTGCAAACCATGACGGTTGGTCTTTACTTCATCTCTCCACCCCTGGCCTGATTTCAGGCGTCCAGGTTTGTGTCCTGACCGTCCCACGGGCGGCAGTCAGGGGCTTTCCTGTGATCTGGGGAGATGAAGCCCGTTTTTTGAAAAGGATCAACCATGAAACACCTGTCCGGGGTGCTGCTCACCCTCATTGCTGCTGTGCTGTGGGGCACAGTGGGCATCGGCGTACACCAGTTGCAAAACACCACCTCCCTGCTGCCAGAACACATTGCTTTTCTGCGTCTGGGGCTGGCTGCCCCTGTGCTGCTGATTTTCTGTCTGAAAGGCCCCTGGATGTTCACCCGGCAGGCCTTCTGGCCTGTGGTCGGCATCGGTCTGGGTCACGCCGTGTATTGCTGGGCTTACTTCAAAGCCATTCCCCTCAGTGGTGTGAGCATCGCCGTCACCGTTTCTCTGGGCACTGCACCCCTTTTGCTGGCCTTGCTGGGTCTGGTGCAAAGAACCCTCCGGCCCCGAATGTCCCTGGGTCTGGCCTTGCTGCTGGGCATGCTGGGTCTGGGTTTCCTCACGGGTCTGCAGGTCACGCCCTCTGGCGTGCAGGGCATTTTGCTCTCTGTTCTGGCAGGCGCAGGCTGGGCCCTCCTGATCCGTTCCAGCGAGCAGATCGCCCACCATCAAGGGCAAACTTTGCTGATTGGAATGGCTTTTCTGGTGGGGTCCGGTTTTCTGCTGCCCGTGGCCCCGCAACCCCCGCAACTCACTGAACTGCCCCTGTCTTCCTGGGGGATTTTGCTGTATCTGGCCATTGCGCCTTCCGCTGTGGGTTACGTGCTGTTCCAGCAGGGCCTGAAGGTCATCACCAGTGTGACTGCCGGGCTGCTGAGTTTGTTTGAACCGGTGGTCTCCATTTTGCTGGCCATGCTGCTTTTTGCCGAGAGGTTGCAACTGCTGCAGTGGGTGGGTCTGGCTTTGCTGCTGGGCATGCTGGTGATCATCACTGTGAAACAACAGGAAAAAGAAGTGCAGGTGGCCTTACCGCTGGACTGAAGGAACAGCCTTTGAAAATGCACCAGCCCAAGAAGTGCAACATTCATGGGCTGGTTTTTGAAGGCGGGATGTGGATCTTGTTGCATCCCATCTTTTGTGCCACAGGGTCTTTCAGTGGTCATCTGCCAGCACCTGAAGATGCTGTTCAGGGCTGCCTGTCGGTGCTTCTGGGTTCTGGGAAATTTTGCTGTGCAAGATGTAGGCAGCTGCCCACGAAATGTCCCTCAGAAGTTCCGGGTCGTGCCCCGCACCACCAGACGGGTGGGCAGGATCTGTTCTGCAGCAGGCACCTGTCCTTGCAACAACTGGATCAGTGCTTCACCTGCCAGCCTGCCTTTGGTCTCTGATGGCTGATGGATGGTGGTGAGTCCGGCCTGCAATGCGCTGGCTCCATCGTCGTAACCCACCACCGAGAGGTCTTCTGGGATGTTCAGACCACGGTTGCGGGCGGCTTCCATCACCCCGAAGGCCAGCTGGTCGCTCATGGTCAGAATGGCAGTGAGGTCGGGGTGGGCATCCAGCAGTTGGGTGGCGGCCAGGGCTCCGTTTTGCAGGCTGTTGTGTTCGCAGATGAAGACCGGCAGGTGTTCTGCAGGAAGCTGCAGGCCTTCCAGGTAGCCTTCCAGACGGCTGGAACTCACCCGGTAATGGCAGGTGGGAGGGTGGTTGGCCGTGATCAGGATGTCAAAGCTTTCAGGCGAGAATTTCAGGCTGACGATGCCCACTTTGTGGTGCCCCAGGTCGATGAGGTGTCTGGCCGCCATTTCTGCTCCGTGCTGGTCTTCGATGCCCACAAAAGGGAAGCCTTCCAGCCTGGGCTGGTCCACCAGCACCATCGGAACCTGCCGGACCAGTGCCGCTTGCATGCGGGGGTCGTTGTCTGCCAGGGAATACAGCACCAGTCCGTCCACATTGGCCCCTTGCACCGTGGACACCGCCGGGTGGCTGGAAGAACTGGCGGGAACCAGGAGCAAGCCCAGTCCGGCCCCTTCGGTGGCGGCAGTGATGCCGCGCAGAAACTCCGTGGAAAAGGGATCGCTGAAGGCCTGAAACAGGCGTTCTGGATAGAGCACCCCCAGGGCTCCGGCTTGCTGGATGCGCAGCGACCGGGCAGTCGGGTGGGGACCCGGATACCCGAGTTGCTGTGCCATCTGGAACACCCGTTCCCGCAGGTCTGCAGAAAGGTGGTGGGGCCGGTTGTAGGCGTTGGAGATGGTGGCAGGCGACACCCCGAGGGCTGCTGCCACGTCTTTGAGGGTGGCACGGCGGCGGGGGGTGGGGGCTTCCCTTGTCATGTGGGGACAGTGTATCATGTAAATCGATTTACAGAAAGGATTCCTCCCTTGAACCTGCGAAGCCGAACCCTCCATAACCCCATGCCTGCACAAAGTAAATCGATTTACAAAACAGCAGCACCCAGCCTCTCCTCTGGACTGCTGCTGTTCTTTCTGCTGGGCGGCACCCAGGCCCTTTATGGACCCACCCTGCAAACCATTGGAGCGGCCTTCGGACAGTCTGTACAGTCTGCAGCCCTGCTGCTTTCCGTGCACGGACTGGGCACCCTGCTGGCGGCCCTGGCCCTGGGGGTGAGGCCTTTTCTGCTGGGTCGGCAACGCATCGGAGTGGCCCTCAGCATCCTGACCGTGGGCACCTTGCTGCTGGGTTTTGCGCCTTTCTGGATGGTGGCCTTGCTGGGGGCTTTGCTGATCGGGGTGGGATTCGGCATTCTGGCGGTGCGCATCAACACGATCTTTGCAGCCCAGGGGTCCAGCAAATCCAACCTGATCAACACGGTTTTCGGGGTGGGTGCAGTGCTCAGCCCCCTGCTGACCCAGCTTCCCCACACCCAGGGAAAGGTGGTTTTCCTGCTGATGGCCCTGCTGGGTGCGCTTTTGCATCCCCTGGCCTACCGCATGCACGATGCCCAGCCTGAACCCGCTGCCGGGCAGCAGCAAACCCATCCCTCTGGAAAACTGTGGATCCTCTTCCTGGTCCTGATGGTGGTCGGAGGAGGCATTGAAGCCAGCACCTCCCTGCTGGCCAGTCACCTGGTGGCGATGGGCCAGAGCGCAGCACAGGCGGCCACGGCCACCTCGCTGTTTTTCCTCACCTTCACGCTGTCCAGGCTGGCAGCCGTGTGGATCAGTGCAAGGGTTTCCCCCTCCAGTCTGGTGGCCGGAGCCCTCACCCTCACGCTGGTGCTGCTGGTCCTGGCCTGCCTGCTGCCCTCTGCCTGGTGGCTGCTGGTGCTTTGCGGTGGAGGGGTGGCTGTGTTCTTCCCGAATGTCTTCAGCTGGCTGATCCACACCGTTCCCGGAGCGCAACACCGATCAGGCGCAGTGATGGCCGCAGCCCTGACCGCAGGAATGGTTTTTCCTCTGGTGGTCTCCCAGGTGGTGGCTGCCACAGGCGGAACCTCCCTTCCTTACGTGCTGATTGTGCTCACCGCCCTGACCCTGATGGTGGTGCTCTTTTTGCGCCGTCAGGTCAAGAACGCCACTCCAGAACCCTGAGCAGGGAACCCTCAAACATCGCCATGCAGCAGGGAAGAGGAGGACACTTCTGAATCCTCCTCTTCCAAAAAACAGCAGCTCAAGAGAACACCCCTCATGCTGCTGTCAAATGCTCTAAAGTGCTTCTTGAGGTGACCCTACGCATGAATCCAGAGCAAACCCATCCCGCAGGTGTTCAGGCCTTCGCGCATGTTGGCATCACCGTCAGTGATTTGCAGCACACCATCGACTTCTGGCAGCAGGTGCTGGGTTTCACCCTGCAAGGCACCACAGAGGTGGGCGGCCCACTGGCAGAAGACGTGACGGGCGTGCCAGGCATTCGCAGCAAAGTGGCTTTCCTGAAAAAAGACAGCCTGACCCTGGAGTTCATTCAACCCCTGCAGCCTGAAGACCGCAAGACCTACCGACCCACTCCGGTGGATGTGGGTTTCTGGCATGTGGCTTTAAAAGTCAGCAACCTGGATCAAATGATCCAGGCCTGTGGTGAATGGGGCTGGCAGATCAGAGGCAAAGTGGCGCTGGTCAAAGAAAAACCGGGTCCCGTGGGTGCGCGTCTGGTGTACCTGCAAAATCAGGATGGCACCATTCTTGAACTGGTGGAGTTTCCCGGATCCTGAATCCTCAGAAGGTTTGAAGCACCAGGATCACCTGAGCGCCCACTGCAGTTGCAGTGGGCTTTGTTGGTGTCCATACGTCAGGGCAGAGGAGACTGGCTTGAAGGTTGTGTTTTCAGCGGGCTTTGTAGATGGCGAAGGTTTTGGCGGGCAAATTCACCACCAGGTTTCCGCCACTGGCCGTGATGGTGGCAGGTGCGCCCTGTCCGGCCTGATCGTCATAGGTGGCACTTGCCATGTAACTGCGGTCGGTGGCGGGCAGGAAGGTGTTGCCACTGATATTTATGGTAACGTTACCAGATGCTGCGCTGCCATTGTTGAACACCACCACAAAACGGTTGTTCAGGTTGTTGCCCCGGTAAAATGCGAACACATTGGTGGCTCCGCCATTGGGACGCCACAGTTCCACATAACCGCCTTTCCAGAGGGCCTCGTTGTTGCCCCGGATGTAGGTGAGTTTCTGCACAAAGTCAAAAGTGGTTTTGGGGTTGCCGCCCCCTGCCAGATAACCGCTCTGGGTGGCGTTTCGGCCTGCATCGGTCCAGGCCCAGGAGGGCATGTCTTTGCGGTTGTCCGGGTCGCCCCCGCCGTACACCCCCAGTTCGTCTCCGTAGTAAAGCTGGGGAATGCCGGGAAGGGTGAAAAGGGCACCAAGCCCCATGTGGTAGCGCTTGCGGATTTCGCTTTCGGCCACACCGAAACCAGGTTCGTTGATGAAGCGCTGCACGTCGTGGTTGTCCAGAAAATTGACCTGCAACAGCGCCCGGTTGATGCCCAGGTTGGTGGTGTAGTCCTGCACTTTTGCCGCCAGAATGTCCAGGCTTCCTGCTTTGCCGATGCTGTCCACCAGGGCTTTTCTGAGTGGAAAATTGAAAGTGGAATCAAAACCTGCATCCAGGTAGGGTTTCAACTGGGTGGAATCTCCTTCCAGCCAGGCTTCGGCCAGCGTGAAGGTGTTGGGACGGGCCGCATTGATGCCAGGAATCCAGCTGGAAGACCAGTAGTTGAGGGGCACATGTTTTGC
>NZ_BMOD01000012.1 GCF_014646895.1 Deinococcus roseus | reverse complement strand
CAGTGAAGACGCCGGATCTGACGGGTCGCACGGCAGACGGCTGGTATGACGGCAACACTGGCACCTGGGTTTCCGCCCCTGCCATGCCTTCAGGGAATTTGCTGGAACCCGCCACCCCTGCAGCCACCGCCGGAACCGACAATGTGAAACTCAGCTGGACGGCTCCTGCAGATTGCCGGGTGAGCGGGTACAACGTGTACCGCAAAACCAGCACCCAGACGGCTTACACCAGACTGACCTCCTCTCCCCTGACCGTCTTGAATTACACCGATGCCGCCCTTCCTGCAGCCACCTACAACTACCGCATCACCAGCGTTGGGAATGGTCTGGAATCTGCGGGGGTGACCCTGAATGCCACGGTGGCAGGGTGCAATGTGGCCCTGGGCAACCCCACAGGACTGACGGGAACGGCTGGACCGGGCAGTGTCAGCCTGAGCTGGACCCCCAGCACGGACTGCAAAACCAAGGCGCAGAAGGTCTACAGCAAACTGGCCACCAGCAGCACCTACACGCTCTCTGCCACGCTGGATGCCACCACCAGCACCGCCACCGTCGGTGCACTGACCCCGGACACCGCTTACGACTTCAAGGTGGTCAGTGTGGACAGTGCAGGGGCAGAATCCACAGGCCTCACCACCCGCGTGACCCCTGGAAAACCCGTGGCCCGCACCGATTTCCGCGAGGAAACCATCTACTTTGCCATCACCACCCGTTTCTTTGATGGGGACACCTCCAACAACGCCCGCTGCTGGGACGACAACGCTGCAGGAAACCCCACTGGAGATCCCTGCTGGAGAGGCGACTTCAAGGGCCTGATCGACAAACTGGATTACATCAAGGCACTGGGCTTTTCTGCAGTCTGGATCACCCCGGTGGTCAAGAACATCTCCGGTTACGATTACCACGGCTACCACGCCAGCAACTTCAAGGAAGTGGACCCCAGGTACCTTTCACAGGGCATCGGTTACCAGACATTGATCGATGAGGTGCACAAACGCGGCATGAAGATCATCCAGGACATCGTGCTGAACCACACCGGGAATTTCGGGGAGGAAAACCTCTATCCGCTGTTCAAGAAAGACCCCACAAAGGCAGACACCCCCGAGAACCTGCTGAACATTGCCCGTCCTGGGTTGCTCCCCTCCAATTACAACACCCTCACCCCTGCTGCGCAGTTCCAGGCCCGCATCACCGCCATGAAGGAAGACACCACCGACACCCAGGGCATTTACCACCACAGCAAGGACCTCGGGTGGGAGAGTTACACCGTGCAAACCAGCCAGATTGCCGGAGACTGCGTGGACCTCAACACCGAGAATCCGCTGACCTACAACTACCTGATCGATGCCTACAACAAGTACATCGACATGGGGGTGGATTCCTTCCGCATTGACACGGTCAAGCACATCTCCCGACTGACCTTCAACAAGGTGTTCAATCCAGCCTTTAAAGCCAGAGGCGGCCAGAACTTCTACATGTTCGGGGAAGTCGCGCAGCGGGTGCATGAAATCTGGAACCACAACATCCCGGCCATTTCGGTGCCTTTTTACACCTGGGCGGAGAACAAAGCCTACCCCTGGAGCAGCACGGACCGCACCATCAACGAGGCCTCTGCCTTCCAGAGCTGGAACGACAACCAGAACCCCTCCACGCAGCCCACCAGCAGCAACCACCTGCTCAGCGGCAACAGCTACCATGCCCCGGACAACAGCATCCGCAGCGGTCTGGATGTGATTGACTTTCCGATGCACTGGAATTTCGGCAGTGCCCGCAGTGCCTTCCAGACGGCAGTGGGCAACGATCAGGTGTACAGCGATGCCACCTGGAACGTGACTTACGTGGACAGCCACGATTACGGCCCCGACACCGACAACCGCTATGCGGGCGGCACCGCAGCCTGGGCCGAGAACCTGAATGTGATGTTCACCTTCCGGGGCATTCCCACCCTGTATTACGGCTCTGAGATTGAATTCATGAAAGGGGCACGCGCCGACATTGGCCCCACGGGTCCCATTTCCACCACCGGACGGGCTTACTTCGGAGACAACATCACCGGTTCCGTGAGTGTGAGCGGGTTTGGCAAGTACAGCAACGCCACCGGAAACCTGTCTGCCACCCTGGAAAACCCGCTGGCCCAGCATGTGCGGCAACTGAACCTGATCAGACGGGCCATCCCTGCGCTGCAAAAAGGCCAGTACAGCCTGCAGGGGGTCTCTGGAGACGCCATGGCCTTCAAGCGCCGTTTCACCAGCAGCACCGTGGACAGCTTTGTGCTGGTGGCCGCTTCTGGCAGCGCCACCTTTACGGGAATTCCCAACGGGACCTACACCGATGCAATCACCGGGGATGTCAAAACCGTCACAGGCGGCACCCTGACCCTGAGCGCCCCCGGACAGGGCAACCTGCGGGCTTACGTGCTCTCATCCAGCCTGACTCCTGCCCCTGGCAAAGTGGTAGACCGCAGTGGTCTGGCCTTCCTGAAGTAACCTCCTGAAGCAACCCTTTCTGCCTGCATCTCCTTTCCTGAATCGGCCCCACCTTGTACAAAGTGGGGCCTTGCTGTTGCTTTTTATTTCAGCAGGGTCATGCTGTCTGGCCGCAAATCCGAAGACCCATCCCAGGGCCACACCGTACCATCAATGAAGGTCTGCTGGGCTTTCCAGTGCAGGATGCTGTCTTTCTCTTTTGGGTTGACCGCAAAGAAGTAGAACAACTCGAATTCATTGCGTTTGAGCATGCCCTGCCAGACCAGGGCGGTGGTGCGTCCTGCTGCGTCTTTTTCCAGGGTGTAGGTCCAGCGGGGAACGGGCTTCACCCACCAGATGTCCATGCCTTCTGGGACCTGCAGGCGAACCCTGGTGGTGGCGGCAGGCATCACTGCTTCATTGGGGACCATCATCCGGTAAATCTGGTATTTTCCGGCCTGGCTTTCAAAAGCTCCGGTGTCAGTGGTGACCACCACATGGGCCTGGGCAGCAGACCAGAGCAGGGCGGAGGAGGCGAAAAGCGTCTTGAAGGTTTTCGTGTTCAACATCAAAGCTCCTTGGGGTTCGGGGTTTCAAAATTCGGATGAAAAGGGCAAAAGCTGGAGGGGAGGATCCCGAACCCCTGGCAACACAGCAAAAGGTGTTGCGTTCATAGGTTGCTCCTTGTGGAATCTGCAGAAAGCAGGGCCACGGTCAGCACAAAAGGCCCCACCCTCCCCCATCTGCCTGCTGCAGTGATGCCTTGCACATGGGCCTGGAACGTCTGTTCTGCAGGGCGAAGCTGGATTTCCGTGAATTCCAGATACCGGCCCACTGTGGCAGAAACGGCTTTTACCACCGCTTCCTTGGCACTGAACATCCATCCCAGCGGATGGGTTTCTTCTTGCTCCCGGGCATTCAAAATCAGACCCGAGAGTCCCACCACGGACCTGCGCACATCGAACAGGTCAATGCCCAGTCCAGCACACAGCTGATCTGGGGCCACGGCTGCCAGACAGATGCCGGATTCGTGGGTGATGGAGCCCTGCACACCCTCAGGCCAGAGGGGTTGCCCCAGTCTTCCGGTGAGGAGGGTGCAAGGAATTTGACCCAGGCGTTTCAGGGCCTGATGGGCACACCATCTGCCAGCAATGAATTCTGCCTGACGGGACAGCACCGCCCTGCTCACCAGGCTCTTCTCTGCATCAGGAATGGGCAGGTCCAGCGAGGCGGAAGCGCAGCAGGTCTGGAATCCTGCAGGCAGCCAGCTTTGCAGGGTGTGCTGGATCTGCTGGCACAGCAGGTCTGCCGGGATTTCTGCCGGGATTTCTGCTGGGATTTCTGCCGGAGGTTCTGGTGGGATTCTGGCGTCCATCAGCCTTCCTGTTTCATCCATTCGGCGGCCCTTTCGGCAAGCATGATGCAGGTCAGGCTGGTGGGGGCACCGGGCATCACAGGCATCACCGAGGCATCCACCACCCGCAGGTTGCTGAGCCCATGCACCCTGAAATGACCGTCCACTACGGCCAGGGGATCTTCAGGGGGTCCCATCTGGGCCGTGCCAACGGGGTGCAGGGAGGCCCCTGCCATGGACTGAATCACCCGGCACAGCAGGGCATCGTTTTGCATCATGCGTTCCGTCCACAGGAACACCGGCCCCATCTGTCCTGAGAACACCGGTGCATGCAGGAGTTTCCAGGCCAGACGCACCCCGGCCATCAGGGCATGCAGGTCCTGGGGGTCACTGGCAAGATTGAGCTCGATGATGGGAGAACTGTGGGGGTCGGTCAGGAACACCCGTCCACGTGAAGCAGGGTGGGCCAGCACCACCGAGATGCCGCAGGCCAGCGGGGACTCCAGGGCTTCGGTGAGGCGGGGAATGTGGCGGGTTTGCACGTTGCTGAGCATCAGCAGGTTCAGGTCTGCTGGGTTGCTGGGCCGGTGCGGGGTGCTGGAGGTTCTGAGCAGCGTCTGGTGGCAGGGCGCTTCAGCCTGACTGGTGCCTGCTGCAGGAACCGCCCACAGCAACACGGCGGGGTGTTCCATCAGGTTTGCGCCCACACCGGGCAGGTCAAAGTGTGCAGGGATGCCCAGCTTGCGGGAAACCTCCAGCGGCCCGATCCCAGAACGTTGCAAGAGCACCGGGCTGTGAATGGCTCCAGCACAGAGGGTGAACCTGCTGGCCTGCACGGTGCGCAGCTGTCCCTGGGGGTCTTTCACTTCCAGACCCGTGACCTGCCCACCAGCGAGCAGCAGGCGTCTGGCCTCCCAGCCAGAAAGCAGGCAAAAGTTGGGTCGCTGTCTGGCTTCAGCAAGGTATGTGCTGGCAGTGGAAGCCCGGCCCTGCTGGGTGCGATTCAGGGGCAGGGCTCCCACACCTGGTTTTGATGTGGCGTTCAGGTCTGGCAGGTGGGCAAAACCCAGCGCCTGACAGGCCGCATGAAATGCAGTCTGCTGCGGGTGCCAGTCTTTCTGGGGGTACCTCTGCACCACCATGGGGCCATCTGTGCCGTGGATGGCATCCGGGAAATCCAGGTCGGTTTCCAGTTTTTTAAAGTGGGGCAGCACCTGATCCCAGGTCCATTCCGGAAGGTTTCTGCTGGCCCAGCGTGCAAAATCTTCAGGCAAGGCCCGCATGGCCAGGGTGCCGTTGATGCTGGACCCTCCTCCGGTGATGCGGGCCTGGGGGTAAGGCAGGGTGGCTGCCCTGGTTTCCTGGCGTTGCCGGGCTTGCAGGTTCCAGTGGTACCCCTCCAGCAGTGGGGTGAAGGATTGCTGCAATTCGGCAGGCAACGGGTCGGGGAAGTCGGGGCCAGCCTCCAGCAGCAGCACTTTTCTTGAGGGTTGTTCAGAGAGGCGACTGGCCAGCACCGCTCCAGCGCTGCCTGCCCCCACCACCACATCGTCCCAGAACACGCTTTCTGGAAGGTCAGCAGGCATGAAGTTTCTCCTGCAGTCCTGCGGCAATTTTCTCTGCCACCATCAGGCAGCTGAGGTGAGGGGGAGCACTGGGAAGGGTGGGGAACAGAGAGGCATCGGCAATCCACAGGTTGTCCACGCCGTAAACCTGACCTGTGGGGGTGGTCGCTGCGTCCAGGTCGGGGAAAAGACCCATGCGGGCTGTGCCTCCCAGGTGGGCACTGGGTCGCACATAAGTGGTGATGGCCCGTTCCAGCGCCACTTCGGAGCGCATCAGCCGTTCACTCCATCCGAAGACCTGATAGAAGGCTTGTTGCAAAGGGGACTGCTGCAACAAAGCCCAGGCCAGACGCACCCCTTCTTTGAGGGGGGGCATGTCCTGCGCATCAGACAGCAAATTCAGGGCGACACGGGGAGGGGTGTGGGGGTCTGCTGAAACGAGACGCACGCTTCCCCGCGAGGCTGAGTTCATCAGGCAGACGTGCAGGCCACCCATCTGCGGGAGGCCCACTGTGGACACACGTTCTGGAAAGAGGGCCTGTGGATCCAGCCCTCCCAGCAGGCGCAAATGCAAATCTGGAGCAGCAGAAGCCTGACTGGAGGTCCAGCGCAGGAGGGCCTGGTGCAGGGGTTCAGCACCCTGGGACAGGCCTGGAGCAGGCACCCCCCAGATGCCCACACCGGGATGGTCCTGCAGGTTCTGGCCCACGCCAGGCAGGTGCACCCGGATGGGGACATCCAGAATCCGCAGCGCCTCTGCTGGCCCAATCCCGGAGCGCATCAGCAGGGCCGGGGTGTGCAGGGCCCCGGCGCAGAGCACCAGGTGGTCTGCCTGGAACTGCACTTTGTGGCCCCTGGCATCTCCTTCAATGCCCAGGCAGCGCCCGGCCCTGTCCCACAGCAGGCGGTGCACCTGCACTCCAGTGACCACCTGCAGGTTGGGACGCCCCTTTGCAGCGGCCAGATGGGTGTGCACTGCGGACATGCGGACGCCCTGCAACACATTTTTTGGGATCATGCCCACTCCCCTGCTGTGGGGGTCATTGTGGTCCGGGGTTTCAGAGAAACCGTGTTGTATACAGGATTGCCAGAAGGCCTGCTGCAGGGAGGTCAGTTCTGCTTTGCTTTCCCGGCGGATGGGCACAGGGCCTCCCCTGCCATGCAGGGTGTCCGGTCCTGCGGGGTCATCTTCCAGCTTGCGGTAAAAGGGCAGCACCCCTTCCCAGGACCAGCCTGGATCAGTGAGTTCTGCGGCCCAGGCGTCATGGTCTGCAGGAAGGCCGCGCAGGGCCTGCACGGTGTTGACGGCACTGGAGCCTCCCAGCAGTTTTCCGGCTTCGCAGTGCCAGATGGCCCCTGCGCTTTCACTTCGGATGAAGGTGCGGATTTTCCAGTTGAGTCCGGGCAGCACAGCGGGTTGCAGGGGATTCAGGATGGCCTTTTGCTGGGAAGCCTCTGCAGGCTCTGCAGGGCCAGCTTCCAGCAGGAGCACCCGGCAATCGGGGTGTTCAGAGAGGCGACTGGCCAGCACGGCCCCTGCTGCGCCTCCGCCCACCACCAGCACATCATGGGAGACAACAGGGGTCATGTCTGCAAGCCCTTCAGTTGCGCACCGAGTTGCTGCCAGTAACGGGTGGGGGTCAGGTGGGAAAGCCGGGACTCCAGTTGACGGCTGGTGAAATGGGTGGTGTCGATGGGGTGAGGAAAGAACATGCGCTGCACGGTGCTGTCTGCGTTCTGTTCGGCAAAAAGCCAGCGGGCCAGGGCCGCCCCCACGTCTGGCAGCATCTCAGCTTTCTGGCGGCAAAGCTCCAGCCAGTCCTGCAGGGGAAGCACGGGGGCCTCTCTGCCCAGCATGGCCTGCAAAATGTCCTGAATGCTGAGGGGATGGTGGTTGTCCAGATGGATGATGCCCCTGTACACATCGCCCGAGAGGGTGTCTTCCACCAGCAGACGGGCAAGGATGTCCACTGGCATTCCATTCAGGCGGGAATGTTCCCATTCCGGGATGACCCCGGTCTGGCAGGCCACCCTGAGCACATTCCAGTAGGTGTCTTCGGGTTTGATGTGCCCATTGCTGGAAGGCAGGGCGTGGGAAGTGCGGTAAATTCTCACGGGCAACTCCCGTCGGGCGGCGGCCAGCAAAACCTGCTCTGCGGCCCATTTGGACTGGGCGTAGCCGGTCATCAGCCCCTGGGGGCCGTAAGATTTCTCTTCATGCAACACCTCAAATTGACCCTGGTGGTACCTCCTGCCCACCGTCATGGGAGAAAGGAAAAACAGGGGTTTTTGCACAATCTGGGTGGCCAGTTTGGTCAGGGTCAGCGCAGAGAGGGTGTTGGTCTGGCGGTGGTCTGCGTAGTGGGGGCGGACCATCAGGTTCAGGGAGGCCCCCAGGTGATAAATGCCGTCCAGTTCTGCCGCCAGCCTCTCCCACACTGGACGTTCAAGGCCCAGCATGGGAGCGTCCAGATCGCCACACACCACCTCGATGCGCTGTTGCCAGCCAGGGTGCAACATCAGGCCATGCCTCTGCAAGGCGGCCATCAGGCGCTGTTGGCCTTCCCGCAGGTGGCTGGCCCGCACCAGACAGCTCACGGTGGCCCGGGTCTGCAAGAGCAGTTCAAACAGCACGTGTGCCCCCACCCACCCGGTGGCTCCGGTCAACAAGAGGTGCCGGGGCTGCCGGGCATGCTCCCTTGCAGGCAAACCGAAATCAAAGCCCTCCATCTGCAGCACCGCTTCCTGCACGTCCGACAGCATCTGGGTTTCGCTGTGTGCTGCCTGGGGGGTGTGGACTTCTTCCAGCAGCACAACTTCCCGCTGGTTCTGGTAAAAGTCCGCGAGTTCTGCCACCGTGATGTGCTCGAAGAGGTCGTGCATTTCCAGCTGAAAATCCGGCAGGCAGGCGTTCAGGTCCCGCACCAGACGGGTGGCCATCACCGAATCTCCTCCCAGGTCAAAGAAGCTGTCGGTCACCCCGAACTGCATTCCAACGAACACCTCCTGCCAGATTGCAAAAATCTGCTGCTCGGTGGCGTTGCGGGGCGGCAGGTGTTCGGGGCCACTTTCCAGGTGTGAGGCGAGGTCCAGCAGTTTCTGGCGGTCCAGTTTGCCATTGCCTGAAACCGGCAACTGGTCCAGCAGCACCAGATGCCGGGGCACCATGAAATCGGGCAGGTGCTGCGTGAGGTGCTGGCGCAATGTGTGCGGGTCCGTGGCAGAGGTTTCAATGAAAGCCACCAGTTGCCGCCCCTCTGAAGGTCCTTTTTGCAGCACCACCTGGGCCTGCCTCACAGCCGGATGTTGCTGCAGCACAGCTTCAATTTCTGCAGGTTCGATGCGGTGGCCGCGCAGTTTGATTTGCTGGTCGGCCCGGCCTGCAATGCGGATGCGTCCCTCCCGGTCCAGGTGGCCCAGGTCTCCGGTGTCATACAGCCGTTCTCCAGTTCGGGGGTGATGAATGAAGCGGGCAGCGGTTTTTTCTTCGTCCTGCCAGTACCCTTTTGCCAGACCGATGCCTCCAATGAAAATCTGTCCCTGCACCAGTTCAGGGCAGGGTCTGAGCCAGGCATCCAGCACCTGCATGCTCTGGTTGGGCAATGCCTTGCCGTAAGGGATGCTGCTCCAGGTGGGATCCACCTGCCCAATGGGGTGAAAGATCGACCAGATGGAAGCTTCAGTGGCCCCCCCAAGGCTGACCACCTGGGCCTGTGGGTGTTGTGCTCTGATGCGGTCCGGCAAATCCAGCGGAATGAAATCCCCACTGAGCAGCACGGTGCGCAAACGGGAAAGTTGTGCTGTGTGGGGTGTGCTGGTGAGCATCTGCATCAACTGGGGGGCAGAGTTCCACAGGGTCACCTGATGCTTCTGCAGCAAATCCTGCCAGTGCATGGGATCCTGGTGACGGTCTGCGTCGGGCAGCACCACGGCTCCTCCGGCACCCAGCAGTCCAAAAAGGTCATACACCGAGAGGTCAAACGCCAGCGAGGACACCATCAGGATGCGGTCTTCTGGTCCCACCTGAAACATCTGGTTGATGCTCTGGATGGTGTTGCTGGCCCCCCGGTGATCAACCATCACCCCTTTGGGCACGCCAGTGGTTCCCGAGGTGAAGATGATGTAGGCGAGCTGGTCCAGCGGAAGGTGCAGGGTTTTCTGGTGGCGCTCTGCCAGGGTGGATTGCTGTCCAGCCTGCACGGCAAGGGTTTTCCAGGGACCTGCTGGCACTTCATGCTCTATGGAGGGCTGGGTCAGCACATGGCGGGTCTGGCTGATCTGAAGCAGCTCACGCTGCCTTTTGAGGGGCAAACTGGCCTCGATGGGCAGGTAGGCTCCGCCCGCCTGCAGCACCCCCAGAACCGCCACCACCTGCTCCCAGCCCCTGTGCATCAGAACAGCCACGGGCTCACCAGCAGGCACATCCTGCAACTGGTCGGCCACAAAAACAGCCGCCGCCAGCAGTTCCCCGTAGGTCAGGGTGCGCAGACCGGAAATCAGGGCCACCCGCTCAGGGTGCTCCAGAGCCTGCCGCACGAAATCCGCATGCAGGGGGCTTTCTGGCAGGGGCACGGAAAATGCGGGGGTGTTGTCCTGCGGGGCAGGCAGGGTCAGTGGATCGGGGATGTCCCACAGCGTTTCATCTTGCAGCAGTTGCAGCAGCAGGGTGTGCTGGGCCCGAAACATCTCATCCAGCACGCCAGGTTCAAAGACCTTCTCGGCAGCATCCCAGATGCACAGCAAATCCCCGTGCACTTCCATCACCTGCTGGTCCAGCCACACCTGCGCGGTCTGGGTGATGCCGAACACCTGACGGCCCAGCCCTTCCAGGCAACCCGCATCCCTGCCCTTTTTGCCCAGACCACTGGTGAACACCACCGGCATGGCGGCCTGCAGGGTGGTGCCCCGCTGCTTGCTCCATTCACGCAGCACCGCCACCCCGCTGAAATCTGCGTGCTGCAAGTCACTGAGCAATTGCTGTTGCACCTGACGGGCAAAATCCACAAAGCGCAATTGAGGATTCTGGTGATCCACTTCATGCAGCACCACCGAGGTGAAATTTCCCGCCACCCCTTCCAGCGTTGCAGGACGCTGGCTGACCAGGGTCACATTCAGGGTGAAATGGGCAGTGTGGCTCCAGCGGGACAGCACCTCCGCATACACAGCCAGCAGAAAACCCGAGGGGGTCAGGCCATGTTGCAGGGCTCTGGCCTTGAGAATCTCCCAGCTTTCCTGGGGCAGGCGGAACTGCCTTCTGGCAAAACGGGGAGCCTTGCGGGCCTGAGGGTCCAGACGCAGCGGCAGACCCGGAGCGGCAGGCAGGCTGTCCAGGCGCTCGGTCCAGTACGTCCGGGATTGTGGCTGTACTCCTCTGCCCTGCTCCACCCAGTCCCGAAAGCCAGGGCCAGGGGTTTCAGGCAGCAGGGATGCGTGCACATGGGGCTGCTGGTACAGCTCCTTCCATTGCTCGAAGAACAGCAGCAAACTGCCCAGATCGAAGAACAGCATGTCCATGCTGAAGTGCAACCTGTCATGGCCTGCGGGCAGGTGGGTGACCTGCACCTCAAAGAGCGGCCACACGGCAGGGTCGCATACACGGTGGGACAGGGCTTCACGCATCTGCAGGACGCGCTGTTCTGCTTCGTCTGTAGGAAATCCAGAAAAGTCCTGCACCAGAATCTGGTATGGCTCCACTTCGGGCAGCACCCGCTGCATCCCGGAAGGATCCACCACCGCACGCAACATGTCGTGGTGCTGGATCAGCTGACGGAGGGCGGTTTGCAGCCTTGCCACATCCAGGTTCTGGCAGTCCAGCTCCAGGTAAAAGTGGGTGGCGGTGTTGCCTTCCAGGCCTTCGGCGCGACCCAGCCAGTAGGCGTGTTGCAGGTCGGTCAGCGGAAAGGGCTGAAAACGCTCTGCAGGACGGGAAACCAGAGCCTGGACATCCAGGGCAGGGGTGTTGCGTGCTGTACGCAGCAATGCCAGCAGTTTCTCACGGTGTTTCAGAAGTTCTGTGCGCAATTCCTGGGACAGGGCTCCCCTGGGGGCCTGGATGTCCAGGCGGTCTCCCTGCAGGGAAAGCCGGATGCCCCGTTTTTTCAGGTCTGCCAGCAAGTGTTCCATGGGTGGGTGCTCCTTCAGTGCCCTGGTCCAACCAGGGATGCGGGGTGTTCGGGGTTCAGGTGGTGTTTCAGCAGCAGGGCCAGCACAGGCAGGTGTTCGGGGTGCAGCAGGGTGTGGTGGGTGCCTTTCACCCACTGGCAGCGCACTTTTCCGTGGGTGAGGCCGGACCAGCCCCACTCCATCCGGTTTCCTGCCGGATGGTCCCTGAATTCACTGACCATGCCAGAGGTGGCCCGGAACACCAGCAGATCGGCCTGGATGGCGGTGGGGCGGTAACACCTGGTGGCTTCCAGCACCCCCCGGAAAATCCCGAAGATCTGCATCAGGTTCTGGACATCCAGGTCCACCGTCAGGCCCTGGCGTTCCTGCAACATGTGCAGGGCACAGGCAAGTTGCTGGTGCAGGGGGCCAGCAGGAAGCTCCTGGGGCCAGATCACATCAGGTTGCATGCCGATGCCCAGGTCTTCCAGGAACCACAGCGGCAAGCTGCGGTCCTCGATGGGGTCGTGTTGCAGCGGAGCAGGACCGTCCAGGCTGATCACCTGCAGCACTTTTTCCCCCAGCTGTTCCAGTTGCCTTGCCATCTCGAAGGCGATCACTGCCCCCGAAGACCAGCCTCCCAGCAGGTAAGGACCGTGCGGCTGCACTTCCCGCACCTCCTGCAGGTAGCGGTGCGCCATCTGGTCCAGCTGGTTCAGCGGGGTCTGTCCCTGCAAACCTGCTGCCTGGATGCCGTAAACCGGGCGTTCCAATCGCTCTGCCAGCCCCTGATAGCACAGCACCTGACCGCCTGCCGGGTGCACCAGAAACAGGGGGGTGCCCTGGGTTTCAGCGTTCAATTTCACCCTCAAAGAGGATTCCGGGGCGGTTTCGGTGAGGTGCAAGGCCAGTCGGGCCAGGGTGCGGCTTTCCAGCAGCACCCCCAGCGGCAGGCGTTTCCCAAACTGCTGCTCGATGCGGGTCATCACCTTCACGGCCCCGAAAGATTGCCCTCCCAGTGCAAAGAAGTCCTGGTGGATGGACTGCACTGGCACCTCCAGCACCTCCTGCCAGATCTGCAGCAGGGCTTTTTCGGTGGGGGTGCGGGGTGGGGTGGGGTCCTGCTGTTCTGAGGGCTGAGTGGGTTCCCTCTGGGAGAGGGCTTTGCGGTCCAGTTTGCCGTTTGGGGTGAGGGGAAGCTGCTCCAGCAGCACCACACCTGCAGGAACCATCTGGGCGGGCAGCAGGGACCGCAGGTGTTGCAGCAGGCTTTCGCGGTCCGGTGGGGTTTCATCCTGCTGGGGCACCACACAGGCCAGCAGGTGCCTGCCCGCCTTGCCTTCTTGCAGCAGCACTGCCGCCTGATGCACCTTTTCGTGGGACAGCAGTGCATGCTCGATTTCGCCCAGTTCGATGCGCAGGCCTTGCAACTTGACCTGGGAATCCAGGCGGCCCAGAAATTCGATGCTGCCATCGGGCAGACAACGTCCCAGGTCGCCGGTGCGGTACAGGCGCTCTTTGAGGTCAGGGTGGTGGACAAACGCAGCACTGGTGCGCTGCGCATCCTGCCAGTATCCCAGCGCCAGCCCCATGCCGCCGATGTGCAGCTGACCGGGCACCCAGTTGGGTGCAGGCCGTCCCTGTTCATCCAGCACATGCCAGCTCTGGTTGGAGAGGGGTTTGCCGTAAGGGATGCTGGTCTGTCCTTCTGCCAGGGTTTCGATGGGGTGAAAAATCGACCAGATGGAGGCTTCGGTGGCTCCTCCCAGGCTGACCATGTGGGCATGGGGGGCCACCTGCTGAACCTGCGGGGGCAGCGTGACAGGAATCCAGTCGCCACTCAGCAGCACGGTTTTCAGGGAAGGCAAGGCCACGCCAGCGGTTTTTGCAGCGTCCAGCAGCAGTTGCAGCAGGGCAGGCACCGAGTTCCACACCGTCACTGTGTGGGTGCGCAGCAACTCCAGCCAGTGGGCAGGGTTAAATAAGGTGCTGGCATCGGGCAAAACCAGGGTGGCCCCGGCAGCCAGGGTGCCAAAAATGTCCCACACCGAGAGGTCAAAGTGCAGGGCGGAAACCCCCAGCACCACATCCCCCTCAGCAATTCCAAAGCGTTCATTGATGTCCAGGATGGTGTTCAGTGCGCCACGGTGGTCCACCATCACCCCTTTGGGAGAACCGGTGGATCCCGAGGTGAACAGGATGTAAGCCAGATTTGAGGCCTGTGGAACCCGCGTGGGGGCGGTTTCTGGCAGGTGTTGCAGGGCCGGGTCATCCAGGCACACCCCCGGCAGGCCCGCAGGCAGCGCGTTTTGCAGGTCTTGCAGGGTCACCACACAGGACGCCGCAGTGTTGTGCAGCAACCCCTCAATGCGTGAGGCGGGCCATGCAGGGTCCATGGGCACGTAGGCCGCTCCGGCCCGCAAAATGCCATGCACCGCCACCACCTGCTCCCAGCCTTTGGGCAGCAGCACCGCCACCCGGTCTCCGGGCCGCACCCCGGCCTGCAAGAGGGCGTGGCCCAGCTGGTTGCTCTGGCGGTGCAGCCCTGCGTAAGTCAGGGTTTTCTGCGAGGTGACCACTGCCAGACGCTCAGGGAAGCGCTGTGCTCCCTGTGCCAGCTGGTCCTGCAGCAGACCACGGGGGGTCGGGCGGCGCGTCTGGTTGAGCTGCGTGCGCTGCTGGCGTTGCGATTCGGGCAGCAGATCGAAACTGGAGTGCTGCCAGAACTCCGGGTTTTCGGCCAGTCGGGTCAGCAAACCCAGGTAGGCTTCCCACATGTCGTCCAGCAGGCCCTCCGGGAAGGCTTTTTCCACCACATCCCACATCACCCACAGGCGACCATCCTGCAGTTCCCAGAACTGGTGGTCCAGCAGCACCTGCGGGGTTTCCAGGCAACCAAAATACGGCTCTGGCAGGGGATCCATGAACAGGCCACTGCCCACCACGAAAGGACAGGGGGCCTTGCCGGGGGTTTTCTGCTGCTGGTTGAGGTGCTGCAGCACCTTCACGCCACTGAAACTGGTGTGCTGCATGTCACTGGTGAGCTGCACCTGCAATTTACGGGCACGGGCAGCAAAGGGGTGGTTGCCCCGCCAGTCCACCTCCAGGGGGTACAGCGAGGCAAAGTTGCCCAGGACCTCTTTCATTTCCGGGTGCAGGGGCAGGCGGTGGGTCATCATGTTGTTGAGCAGGAAGTGCCGCTCGCCGCTCCAGCAGGCCACCACCTCGGCGTACACGGCAAACAGAGCACTGGTGGGGGTCAGGCGTTGCTGTCTGGCCTGCGCTTTGAAGGCCGACCACACCCTGGCAGGCAGCACCCGTTCCCGGCGCTCCAGGTGCGAACGCTGTCTGGGCTGGAAACCCGTTCTGAGCGGGATGGGCGGCGGTCCGGGCAAATCCGGCAGGCGGTCCAGCCAGTATTTGCGGGCAGCCTGTCCTTGCTCTGCGGCTTCCAGGTTCTCCAGGGCCAGCACGCAATCGCGGTAACTCAGGGTCAATTCCGGCAAAACCAGCGACAGGTCATCATACAGGCGGCGGGTGTCGGAGAGCAGTTTAAAGGTGCCGTACCCATCGCTGAAAAAGTTGTTGTTGTTCCAGTGCAGTCTGGCCTGGTTTTCACCGTACAGGCTGATGCGGCAATCCAGCCAGGGCCAGTGGTCCAGCGGCAGGGTTTTTCTGGACAGTTCCTGCCGGGTGCACTGCAGGCGCTGCTGGACTTCGCTGTCAGGCAGCCCCCTCAGATCCTGCACGGCAATGTGCAGCGGCACGAATTCGGGAAGAATCTGCAGCTGCACATCCGGGGTGACGTGCAGCAAATTGAAACGCTGGCGGTACAGGGCAGCATTGAGGGCCTGTTCGTAACGTTCCACATCCAGGTCCACAAATTCGAGTTCCAGAAAGTAATGGGGCCGCACATGCAACTCAAAGCCCTCGCTGTCTCCCATCAGGAAAGCGGTTTGCAGGTCTCCCAGCGGAAACGGGAGGTGGCGGTTTTGCACATCCGGGACAATGGCTTCCAGGGGTTTTGCAGGGCTGGCCCTGTGGGACAGGTGGGCCAGCAGCTCTGCTTTGTGCTGCTGCAGGCGGTCCAGCAGATCCTGGGAAAGTCGGCCTTTGTGGGCACTGACCGCCAGTTGTGGTCCAGGGCGCACCTCCAGGTGCACCCCCAGGCGGGAAAGTTCGGTCAGCAGGGCGTTCAGAGGGTCCATTCTTCCACCTCAATTTCAGACTCGGGTTCAGCGGTGTGTTCAGAGGAAGGTGCAGGGGCAGCCAGTTGTTTCAGCAGCCAGTGGCTGTAAATCAGATCGCTGATTTCTGCCGCCGTCAGGCCGCCCATGAAATGCTGCAGGGGCACATCGACCTGCAGGGAGGACAGCAGTCGGTTGCGCAATTCCAGGGCCAGCAGGGAATCCAGCCCCAGGGTGCTGAGGGGGATGTGGGCAAAAGTGGGGTGCAGTTCGTTTTGCTGGCGCGAATTCAGTTGCAGAATTCCAGTGGTGGTTCTGAAAACCTCCTGCAGGATGTGGCTTTTGGCCTCATCAGGGGAAAGCTGCATGGGGTCTGTCCGGGGTGGCTCTGTGGTCCCGGCCTCTCCAGGCATCCCGGAAAGCAGAGAATCAAAGCGTCCAGCAGTGTTTTTTCTGTACTGCACCCAGTCGATGTTGGCCAGTCCCAGCTGGGGCATTCCGGAATGCAGGGCGCTTCCGAAAACCTGCAAGGCTTGCGGGGTGGTCAGGCCCTGCACGCCCCTGAGGGCAAACTGCGCCAGCAGTTTGCGGCGGGCCGCCATCCCGGTGTCTGCCCAGGGTCCCCAGTTGATGCTGAGGGCCGGAAGCCCCAGGGCCTGACGGTGGTGGGCCAGGCTGTCCAGGAAAGCATTCCCCACTGTGTAACTGGCCTGCCCCTGCTGGCCCAGCAGGGAAGCCAGCGAGGAGAACAGCACAAAGAAATCCAGGGGCAGTGGGGCGGTCAGGCAGTGCAGGTTCCATGCCCCCTGCACTTTGGCTTCCAGCACTTTTGCAAAGCGGGGCCAGGTCAGGTTTTGCAGCAAACCATCGTCGGTGGTGCCTGCAGCATGGATCACCCCTTTTAAGGGCGGCAGGTGCTGTTTGATGTGCCCGAAGAGCTGCCGCATTTCGCTGGCATCGGCCACATCTGCATAAATCACTGTGACCTGCGCTCCAGCCTGCTTCAGGTGCTGGATGCGGGGTTCGGCCTGTTCGGAAGGGTGGCGGGCCACCAGCAGCAGGTGTTTTGCGCCCTGCTTTTGCAGCCAGCCTGCAACTTCCAGACCCAGGTCTCCCAGGCCTCCGGTGATCAGGTACGTGCCTTCAGGGGAAATGGAGGGGATTTCGGGGTTTGCCTTGAGGGGATGTTGTTGCAGGGTGGCCTGTTGCCACTCCCCTGCCTGATGTTTCAGGCGACCTGATCCGGCCAGCATCTGAACGGCTTGCAGCATGTCTGGGAGCAGGTCAGGCTGCAGGGCTTCCAGTTCAAAGTGCACACAGGGCAGGTGGGGGTGTTCTGACTTCACGGCAAGGGCCAGTCCAGCCAGGGCACTGTGGGCCAGGGTGTCTTCTGCCGGATTTTGTGCGGTGACCATCAGCACCTCGGGTTTCTGGTCAGGGTGGGTGTTCAGCAGGTGCTGCAAGAGCAGAAAACCAGGGCAGGTCAGGGCGAGGTGCGCCTCGGGCACCGTCTGGCCTGCCTGCATCTGGCCGGGCAGCAGCACCACCCCCCGCAGGGTTTTTCCCGTGTCTTTCAGGTGCAAGAAGAGTTTTGCAAAGCTGTCTTCCGATGCGGGAACGATGCGCAGGGTGGCGTTTTCCGGGCCTTCAAAGCGGGGGCCACAGGACACCGCCAGCGCAGGGTGTCCTGCTTCGGTGAAGGCCTGCTTCCAGGCTTCTGCCTGCTCGGCCTGTGGGCTGAACACCAGCCAGTGTCCGTCTGAGGCAGGCACAGGCGCTTGCTCAGCAACACTGCCCAGGGGTTTCCAGCCGGTGAAGTACCCTATGGATTCTGCAGGAACAGGCAGGGAAACTGGCTTTGCAGCTTCTGGCTCCTGTCCCAGCCTGCGGCATTCCACGCCCTGCAGTTGTGCCAGGGCTTCCCCCTGGGTGCTGTAGAGGGTCAGGTCGGCCAGGAAGCAGCCTGAGGGTTGCTTGCCGTGCCAGAGCACGTGGCACCAGATCCGGGTGGGCAACGCCTGCCAGAAAGTCACTTGCTTCATGGCGACAGGCACCACGGCCCCTCTTGCAGCAGGCACAAAGTGCAGCATGGGGTGCAGGCAGGCATCGAGCACCACTGGGTGCATCTGGTATTTCTGCGCGTCCTGCAAGGCTGCTGGAACAACAATTTCTGCCAGCAACTGATGGTCTTGCACCCAGAATTGTTTGACCCCCTGAAAAGCTGGACCATGATCGAGTTCCAGGTTTTGCAGGTGGGCATAAAGTTCTGCTCCAGGGCGGACCGGATTTTTTTGCAAAGCCTGAGGGTGCAACATCTCTGGTTGGGCTTCTGCTGCAGGCAGGCCCTGCAGGGTGAAGTGTTCCATCCAGTTGTGCTGTTTCAGGCTGTAGCCTTTCAGCTGAAAGCCCTGTGAGTGGGGTTCCAGCACCATCTGGACAGGCACTGGCTCTGCGGAGTGGAACGCCAGCATGCGCTGGAAGACCAGGTTCTGCAGGGTCCAGGGTTGTCCGGGTTGTGTTGCCTGCAGGGCCGCCAGGGCCCATTCGATGGCCGCAGTTGCAGGCAGCACAGGCTGTTCCCCCACCCGGTGCTGGGCAATGAACCAGGGAGAAGTTTCTGAGAGATGGTTTTCGTGGTGCTGCTGGGATGATCCTGCCACCCTAAGGGGTTTCCCGAGCAAAGGATGCTGGTCTGAAGCTGTTTGCACAACGGCAGCAGGTTGCTGGGGGGTGAACCAGTGGCGGTCTGGCACGAAAGGATAGGCAGGAAGGCTGTGGTGGGGCTGGGTGCTGCGGTCTTGCAGGTGGTCACGTGACCATTCCTGCCAGTTGATGGTCCCTCCTGCCACGTAATGTTCACCCAGGCTGCGCAGAAACTGCTGGTCTTCAGGGATGCCCCGCTTCAAACTGGCACACCAGCGTCCCTGCACCTGCGGCTGGCCCAGTGCAGTCAGCACCGAATGGGGTCCCGCTTCAATGAAAGCCGTGCAGCCCAGTTGCTTCAGGGTCTGCAGGCCCGCAGCGAATTCCACCCTGGAAAGCACATGCTGCACCCAGTATTCCGGAGTGGCCAGTTCAGGTCCAGCCAGCTTGCCGGTCAGGTTGGACACCACGGGAAGCTGAGGGGCATGGTACTGCACCTCACGGGCACAGCGTTCAAAAGCCTCCAGCATGGAAGACATCAGGGGAGAATGAAACGCCCGGTTCACTTTCAGCAGGGTGGCTTTTGCGCCCTGCCCTTCAAAGTGATGGATCATGCGGGCCACCGCTTCTGTTGTGCCGGAGAGCACCAGTTCCTCAGGGCTGTTGTGGGCAGCAATGGAAATGTCTGGAAGGGACTGCTTCCCGGCCACCTTCAGCACCCGGACCACCAGGTCCGCCGGAGCATGCAAAGCCATCATGCCGCCTTCAGGGGTGCTGTGCTGCATCAGGTAACCCCTTGCAGCCACCAGTTTCAGGCCATCCTGCCAGCTGAAAACCCCCGCGATGCAGGCCGCCACGTATTCCCCCAGGCTGTGCCCCATCAGCACCTCAGGCCGAACACCTGCTTTCTGCCACATGCAGGCCAGAGCGTATTCCAGCGCAAAAAGCGCAGGCTGGGCATACTGGGTCTGCTGGAGGTCCAGTTCTGGATCGTTGCCCCGCAACACGGTCAACAGAGACCAGCCCTGGTGTTGCTGCAACCACCAGTCACACCTGTCCAGCACATCCCGAAACACTTTGCTGCTCTGATGCAGTTCCAGACCCATGCCCACATGCTGAGCCCCCTGTCCGGTGAACAGCATCGCCACCCTGGGGGCCTGGGGGGCATGTCCCACCAGCACATTCTGAGGCGTCTCCCCCTCCTGCCAGTCCTGCAGGACATGCGCCGCTTCCGGGGCGGAACGGGCCAGCACGGCCATGCGGTGGGCATGGTGAGCACGTTGCCCTGAGGCACTCAGGCACAGACCCGCAAAAGACTGGCCTTCCTGCAAGGGGTGTTGCAGGCACTGCAGGTGGCTGTGGGCAAGCTGTTGCAAGGACCATTCCCGCCTGGCCGAGAACACCAGCATCTGCCAGGGTTCCGAACGGGGTTCCGGTTCCTGCACGATCACATGGGCATTGGTGCCGCCAAAACTGAAGGCACTGACCGCAGCCACCCGCATGGTGTTGCTGTTCCAGGGTTGCAGGGTGCGGGGGATGTCACAGCGGGTGCCATTCAGGGAAATCTGCGGGTTGAGCTGCTGAAAATGCAAACTTGCGGGAATCTGGCGGTGCTTCATGCACAGCACCACCTTGATCAGTCCCGCCAGTCCTGCTGCAGCCTCCAGGTGCCCGATGTGGGTCTTGGCCGATCCCATCCACAACGGCCCTGCTGCAGGCCGACCATACACCGCCTGAATGCTGCCCACCTCGATGGGATCCCCCAGGCGGGTGCCAGTGCCGTGCGCCTCCACAAAAGAAATTTCAGAGGGGGATTTCCCTGCGGCAGCCAGCGCCTGATGCATCACCTGCTGCTGGGCCAGACCATTCGGGGCGGTCAGGCCGTTGCTGCGACCATCCTGATTGACCGCAGAACCTGCAATCAGGGCCAGGATGTTGTCTCCGTCCCGGATGGCGTCACTGTGCCGTTTGAGCACCACCACCCCACACCCTTCGCTGCGCACATACCCATCTGCACGGGCATCAAAAGTCTTGCAGCGGCCATCCGGAGCCATCATGCCTGCCTGGGAAAACACGATGGTGGTGTCTGGAGAGAGGATCAAATTGACCCCACCCACCAGGGCCAGATCACAGTGTCCGGCCAGCAGGTTTTCCCGTGCCTGGTGCAGTGCCACCAGAGAAGAAGAACATGCCGTGTCCACCGCCCAGCTTGGACCCTGCAGGTTCAGGGTGTAAGAAATGCGGTTGGCGGTGAGGCTCAGGTTGTTCCCGGTGCCTGCGTGTGCACCCAGAGCAGCGCCATGCGAGCGCAGCAGGTCGTGGTAATCGTGGCTGCTCACCCCCACAAAAACCCCGGTGTTGCTGCCACTCAATGCATCCGGGTCCAGACCTGCGTTTTCCAGGGCATGCCAGGTGGTCTGCAGCAGCAGGCGTTGCTGGGGGTCCATGCTCTGGGCCTCCAGCGGAGAAATCCCGAAGAACTGGGCGTCAAATTCATCCACCCCGTCCAGAAAGCCACCCCAGCGGGTGTTCATCTTGCCCGGAGCAAGAGGACCGGACTGGTGGTGCTGCGCAGCTTCCCAGCGGGACAACGGAACTTCCCGAATGGCATCCTGTCCTGTTGAAAGCAGGTTCCAGAAGGCTTCGGGGGTGTTTGCTCCGGGGAAACGGCAGGCCATGCCCACAAGGGCTACACCTTCTCTGGATGGGGTGGATGCTGTCATGGTGGGTTGTGTGTCGGATTCTGGTGCTCTGGCAGGCGCAGGAAGGTTCTCCGGCACAGGCATCCCCCCCATCAGGTGCTGGGCCAGCAAGTGGGCAGAGGGAAACTGGTAAGGCAGGGTGGCGGGCAACCGCCGGTTCAGCCAGACGGAAAGGTCCCCGATCAGGGATTGCATGCTCAGGGAGTCCAGCCCCAAACCAGCAAAAGGCGCATGCAGGTCAAGCTGTTCCGCAGGCAGTCCGGTGTGCTCTGCCAGCCAGATGTTCAGCCAGTGCAGCACTTGCAGGTCCGGCTGGAGGGTGACCGGGTCTGGGCCAGGACTGGACTCCAGGACAGGTTGCTGGGGAGCAGACCAGACAAACAGGGGATCAAATCTGCCCTGCAGGTGCTGGTGTTTGCTGGCCTGCCGCTGGATTTTTCCACTGGAGGTCAGGGGGATGGATGCGGGTTTCAACAGCACCAGGGCGTGCAATTGCAAACCATGCTGCTCTGCCACAGCCTGCTGAACCTGCTTTAAAACCTGCTGGGCATCAAAGGTTTTGCGGCTGCTGCGGCGAATTTCCTGCACCACCACCAGTTTTTCTTCGGCACCTTCCTCAATGGAAAACGCGGCCCCCCGGCCCGGTTCCAGGTCCTCATGGGCCTCTGTGACCGTCTGCTCGATGTCCTGCGGATGGTGGTTGCATCCGCGGATCACCAGCACATCCTTGATGCGCCCCGAGATGAACAGCTGTCCTTTTTGCCGCACCCCCAGGTCTCCGGTGCGCAAGAAAGGCCCACTGCCACCTTCCAGATGGGCCTGAAAGGTGTGGGCGGTCTGCTCTGGACGCTGCCAGTAACCGGCGGCCACGGTGGGTCCAGCAATCCAGATTTCTCCCTCGGTGCCTTCAGGGCAGACTTGCCGGGTGTGCGGGTCCACCAGTTCCACCTGCAAGGTTCCGGTGGGACCACATCCCACCAGGGTGTGGGGATGGGCGTTTGCGGCAGTGCCTTCATGCAGCTGGGTGGGTTTCAGGCGAGCAGCAGCGCTGACAAACAGGGTGGCCTCTGCCAGACCATACCCTGGACTGAAGGCTGCGGGCTGAAAACCACAGGACGCAAAGCGGGCCTGAAACTTCTGCAGGGTGGAGGCATGCACGGACTCGGCGGCATTGACGGCCACCTGCCAGCTGGAGAGGTCCAGGGTCTGCAGGTCTTTTTCGGTGGCTTTGCGCACACAGCATTCATAGGCAAAATTGGGGGCAAAACTGACGGTGCCCCGGTAACGGCTGATGGCTTCCAGCCAGCGCATGGGACGCTGGGCAAAAGCAGCAGGAGACATCAGCACCAGTGTGGCCCCCAGAAAGAGCGGCTGCAGCACCGCCCCGATGATTCCCATGTCGTGGGAGAGGGGCAACCAGTTGACAAACACATCCTCCGCAGTCAGGGAAAGCAAGTCCTGCAGGTGCTCAAAATGGCTGGTGAGGTTGTGCTGGGTCACCATCACGCCCCGGGGCTGGCTGGTGGAACCCGAGGTGTACTGCAGGTAGGCCAGCCCCTGCGGGGTGATTTCAGGAGAAATCCAGCTGGAGGCGCAGGGTTGTGACAGGTCTTCCATGGGCAGCAATTCACAGGGCAGGTCTGCAGCCAGCAACTTTTGAAATTCTCCGCTGGTGTCCTGCTGGCGCAGTGCTTGCTGGCACAAAATGCCTCTGGCCTGACAGTCCAGGGCAATGTGGACCAGTCGCCGGGCGTGCAGGCTGCCCGTGGGAGGGTAAGCGGCAACAGGAATGGCTCCCGCATACAGGCTGCCCAGAAAGGCCACCACATGCTCTGTCCCGGAAGGCAGGGCCAGCAGCACAGGATGCCCTTGCAGGCATCTGGCCTGCAGGTGTGCGGCCAGATGCTTTGCCCGCTGATCCAGATCCTGATAGGTCAGGGGGTCGCCTGCCGTTTCTCCATCTTTCAGAAAAACCATGGCGGTGCGTTCAGGATGCTGCTGGGCCAGTTGCTGCAGTTGAACCACCAGGGGTTTCCACTGCTGTGGGACCATTGTTGCCGGGATCATGTCTTGCATTTCACTCCTGCCTGCGGTGTTTCAGGGGGTTCAGACCAGGATGGTCATTGTGGTGCTTTCTGGAATGGCCACGTGACCATTTCGAGCCAACAGTGCCACAGCCCAGAATCTCTTCTGGGGTTCAGATGGAGCTTTCCGGTGTGAACCGCCGCTCAATCTTCTCCACATGGCCACGTGGCCATTGTTTAAAAACAGCCATGACGGCCTGACAGCAGAAAGCTGCACCGTTTTCAAATTTTGGAGGTTGTGGTTTCGAAAGCCAGTGTAATGCAAAAGTAATTTTTCCGCAAGACCGACAACTCCAGCAATTCCCCGATCTGCCCTGCAGGATTTCCCGTACTGAACACCAGTGCATCCAGAAGCCCGCAGGATTCCCTGAAAGAAAGTTTGTTTTCTAAACTTTCAAACCAAAAACAGCAGTGCAGCTGCTCACCTCTCCACACTGCTGTTCACGCCTGACCCTGGCTCAGGTTTCAGGTTTCACCGCTGGCCCCCTGGCCCCTTCGATCTGGCATTTCACACTGCCAGACTTGACGTACAGAAACAGGCTGACCAAACCTTCAGCCGGGAAAAACGCCTCGGTGAACACCTGTTTTCCAGAGTCCACAAAGACCTCCAGTGCAGAATGGTCCAGAATCAGACGCACATCCAGCAGCCCTTTTGCAGCCAGGGGAGCCGCGTGTTTGCCCTGAAAGCCCTCCTGCCAGACCTGCCCCCTGCGGGTCAGCACGGTGGTTTCCTGATCAGGCTGGAATTCCAGGGTCCATTCCAGTTGTCCGTCACAATGCAGGCTCAGGCCATAAACGCTGTGGGGGGTGGCACTGAAAGACAGTTGTGCGTCCAGCGCAGCAGCAGGCAGGTGCAGCAGTTCAACCTGATCCAGGGCGTTCAGTTGCACCTGCTGGAGGGTCTGCAACTGGGACCAGACCCCATCCAGTTCGCGCACAGGACGCTGGACCAGCACCAGTCCACTCTCGGTCTGCTCCAGATGGATTTCCCTGGGCAGGGACATGTGACCGCTGTAGGTGCTGTGGATGTGGTCGCGGGCATACTGCCAGTTGTTCATCCAGGCCAGCCAGACGGTGCGGTCTGCTGTGTTGGCAAAAGTGATGGCAGCATAAAAATCCTTGCCGTGATCCAGCCACTTTGCCTCCTGGGTGGCTGCAAAAGCCTGACCATCGAAATGCCCCACAAAATACTGGCACCCTGAACCTCCATGCGGACCGCCGGGGTTCAAATCCACTTTCAGCACCCAGTGCTCCTGTCCAGAGTCATCAGAGAGCCTGAGCAGCTCGGGCACCTCCCAGATGCCTCCGGTGTGTCCAGCAGGTCCAAAAGTGCTGAGTTTGTGCCAGGACAGCAGATCTGCAGAACCATACAGCACCACCTGATGCTCACTGGCCAGCACCAGGGCCATCACCCACTGCTGTGTTTCCGGGTGCCAGAAGACCTTGGGGTCCCGAAAATCAGGGATGTTCTCGGTCAGCACGATGCCATATTTTGTCCAGGTTCTCCCCTGGTCCAGGCTGTAAGCGAGTTGCTGGGACTGGATTTCATTCCTGTGGTGCCCGGTGTAGAGGGCAATCAGGGGTGGGTGTAGTGGTGTGCCCAGCCCTGAAGTGTTTTCTGCATCCAGCACGCAGCAACCAGAGAAAATCATGGCCTGATCGTCTTCTTCCAGGGCCACCGGGAGTTCTTCCCAGTGCAGCAGGTCTTTTGACACTGCATGCCCCCAGCTCATGTGGCCCCAGTCGGTGCCGTGGGGATTGTGCTGGAAAAACAGGTGGTACTCTCCATTCAGGAAAATCAGGCCGTTGGGATCGTTGATCCAGTTTTTCGCTGGAGCAAAGTGCAACAGAGGACGGTGGTGGGGAGCGTAGGGTTGCACGGTGAGGGTCACAGGGTCATGGGTCATGGGGGTCCTTGGAGGAGTGGAGATGGTGGATGGGGGTGCTTGAACAGGTCATGTGTTTCGCTTGCTGCCGAGGGCTGTTTATCCCTTCACACTTGACCCCACCACCGAGGTCACAAAGTACTTCTGGAACACCAGAAACACAATGATGATCGGGAGGGTCATCAGGACGGCAAAGGCCATGATGTTGCCCCAGTAGGCCTGCTGGGTGCCGAAGAAAGCGGCCATGGCCACACCCAGCGGGCGGAATTCGGTGCCACGGGTGACCATCAGGGGCCAGAGGTAGCTGTTCCAGGCGTCCAGGAAACCCAGGATGGACACGGTGGCAATCACGGGGGTGCTTAAGGGAAAGCCAATTTTGAAGTAGATCTGGAAGAGTCTCGCCCCGTCGATTCTGGCGGCTTCGATGAGTTCCTGGGGCAGTTTGGAGAAGAACTGGTAGAACAGGAAGATCGAGAAGGTGCTGGCGATGAAAGGCACGATCTGCACCTGGTAGCTGTCGATCCAGCCGAATTTGCTGACCAGCAAGAGCAACGGGATGGTGAGGGCTTCTCCGGGAATCACAAAGACCGCGATGATCACCATCAGGTAAATCTTGCGGTACCCACCCCGGCCCCAGGCCAGGGCAAAAGCTGCTGCAGAGTTGATGAAGATGCCTGCGCCAACGGTGCAGAACACCACCAGCAGGGTGTTCAGCAGGTAACGCGCAAAGGGCTGGTAGGGGTCGTTCAGCACCTCTTTGTAATTCTGCAGAGACACCGTTTCAGGAATGAAAGCGTGGAGGGTGCCCATGTTGATCAGGATGTTTTCCTCGCTGGGGTTGAGGCTGAGGGTCACCATCATGGAGAGGGGAACCAGCACGCACAGCAGAATCACCACGGCAGCCAGGGTTCTGAGGGCTTTGTAGGGGTTGAAAATCTTCATCATGACCTCACTCGTTTTTGAGCAGCACGCGCTGCAGCACAGCCAGTGCACCCACCAGAATCACGAAAACCACGGCCACTGCAGAGGCGTAACCGACCTGCTGGGAGGAGTAACCTTCCTGCACCATGTAGCGCACCAGGGTGTTGGTGGATCCCAGAGGTCCGCCGTGGGTCAGGATGTCCACCTGGGTGAAGAGTTTGAAGGCCTGCAGGGTGGTGATGATCAGGATGAAGATGTTGGTGTTTCTGAGGCCCGGAAAGGTGATGTACCTGAACATCTCCCAGGTGCCTGCTCCGTCAATTTTGGCGGCCTCGTAGCGCTCCATGGGGATGTCTTGCAATCCGGCCAGGAAAATCAGCATCTGGAAGGGAAAAGTCGCCCAGGCAGACAGCAGCACAATGGCGGGCATGGCGAAGGTCATGTCTCCGAGCCAGTCCACGTAACCCTGAAAACCAAACAGGTGCAGGACGCTGTTCAGAAAGCCGTCCGGGATGCGGTACAGGGCGGCCCAGATCACCACGATCACGGTCATGGGGGTGACCAGGGGCAGAAGGGCAACGCTTCTGAACAGCGAGCGCAGGTGCAGTTCACTGTTCAAGAGCAAAGCGCAGAGCAGGGAAATGGCGCACTGGAAAGGCACCACCAGCACCACAAAATAGGCGGTGTTTTTGAAAGCCTGCCAGAACTCGGGGTCTCTCAGCACGGTCAGGTAGTTCTGAAAACCCACAAATTCGGTGGGGATGGGCCTGGGGATCAGGCGCTGGTCCGTAAAGGACAGGTAGCCCGCCATCAAAAAGGGCAGAATCAAAAAGGTCAGCAGCAGAACGCTGGCGGGCAGCACCAGCAGCAGTTCGTCCAGCCATTCCTGTGTTTTGAGTTTGTTGCGCCGGAGTTTCTGTCCGGCAGGTCTGGAAAGGTTGTGGTGGTTTTGCATCATCTTTTCCCCTTTCAGAGGGGCCAGGGGTGGGAAAGGGAAATCACCCCTGGCCGTGCCGTGGATTTACTTGTTGAAGGGGGGGTAGCCTTTGTTGGACTGGATGTCCTGATCGATCTCTTTTGCGGCCTTATCCAGTTCAGATTTGATGTTGGCCCCGGCGAGAATGTTCAGCACCGCATCCCCGAAGGACTTGGAAATCACCGGGTAGGCCGGGTGCACGGGGCGCACCAGGGCAATTTTGGCGGATTGTTCGGCCATCAGGGCACCTTCTGCACCTTTGCCATACAGCTTGCTCAGTCGAATGGCGGACTTGCGGGCAGGAACGTATCCGGTGGTGTCGGAGTAGAGGGCAACCTGTTTGCTGGACATGGCAAAGTCAATGAATTTTCCAGCGTCGTCTTTGTTGCTGCTGGCCCTGGGGATGGCGTAACTCCAGCCACCGTTGGGTGAAACCTGCTTGTTTCCGCAGAATTTGGGGGCAGGAATCAAGACCAGATCGTCTTTGAGGCCTTCTTTGTGGGCACGCCACATCCAGTTGCCCACCCACACCAGTGCAGCGGTTTTGTCTCCGTAGAAGCGGTTGTCTCCGCCACTGGCAGGCACAATCCATTTGTTTTTGGCCCAGCTTTGCAGGTGCTCGAGGATGTCGATGGCCGCTTCGCTGTTGATGGTTCCGGTGGACTTCCAGGTTTTGCGGTTGATCAGGTCGGCTCCGCAGGCCTGCAGGAAGGGGGAGAATCCGTAGCTGAGCCATTCTCCGGTGTAGTTGAGTTTGAGGTCCAGAGGCCAGGTCACCCCTTTGACTCTGGAGAGTTTTTGCAAAGCGTCTTCAAATTCTTTGAGGGTCCAGGCGTCTTTGAGGGTTTTGGGGATGCGGATTCCAGCTTCCTGCAGGTATTTCTTGTTGCCCCACAACAGCACGGAAGAATCGTAGGGGCTCATGGCGTAAAGGTGGCCGTCCGGGCTGTAGGTGCCCTGGTCTTTGATGGCGGGCAGGATGTCCGAGAGGGTGCTCTTGCTGAAATAGCTGTCCAGGGGAGCCAGTTGCCCGGACCACACGTAGTTGGCCATGTTGGGGCCGTCCAGCATGAACACATCGGGGAGTTTGCCACTCAGAAAGCCGGACTGGATGGCGTCGTTGATGCTGGGCACCGGTACGATTTTGGCTGTCAGGCCTTTTTTCTCGTTGGCCTTGTTGAAGGCGTCTTGCAGTTGCAGGAAGTAGGGGCGCTCGGAGTCGCCGTCAATCACCCACACGGTGATCTGTTTGGCGTGGGCAGCAGTGCTGAGGGCAAGGGTGGCGAACAGGGCAAAGGGCAGGTTTTTCATGGTCATTCCTCCGGGAACAGGTGGCAGGTTTTAAGAAATCGTTATCTTATGGCGAAGGGGAATTGCTACATGCGGATTCCTCCAGCTGCCCTGACAGCAACAACTGCAAGGCGAGGGTAAGAGAGATACAGGGGGGTTGAGGCAAGGGGTTTGTGTCTGGTGTCTTGATTTTAGCACGAGATAACGTTATCTCAAAATACCCGGTACAAAAATCCGGGGTCATCCCGAAGACCTGGGAGGGGCGGTGGATTCCCGCACCACCAGCTTTCCAGGAATGCGGAGCTGCCAGGGCGTGTCGCCATTTTGTCCTTCCACACACTGAATCAGCAGGCGGCAGGCTTCGTAGCCCATCTCGTAAGGGGCCTGGGCCATCACGGTCAAGGATGGGGTCATCATGCGCACCCAGCGCTCATCGTCCATGCCAATCAGCGAGATGTCATCGGGAATTTTCACACCCATCTGGCGGGCACAGCCCACCACACCAGCCAGCATTTCGTTGGTGGTGACCACCACGGCTGTGACCGGCAAATTGCTGTTCACCAGACGCTGGAAAGCCCGGTGCCCGCCTTCTTCGGTGAAGTCATCGCTGATCAGGAGCCTGGGGTCCACGGGCACGCCACAGTCTTTCATGGTGTGCAGGAAACCCTGGTAACGCTCCACCTCGGTGCTGACCAGTTCAATCCCGTACAGCAGGGCGATGTGTTTGTGGCCCAGCGAAATCAAATGCCTGACGGCATCTGCCATCACCTCGGCATTGTTGAGCAGCACAGCATGGCGGCTGTAATCCCCCACCGTGCGGTCCACCTCGATGATGGGAATGCGCGAGGCCAGGGTTTCCAGGTAAGGATCCGACGTGCCGGGCGGCACCACCACCATGCCATCCACCCGGTAACTGTCGAAAAGTTTGGCGTAGGTCAGTTGCCCCTGTGCCACATCCAGATGGTGGCTGGAACCCAGAATCATGGTGTAACCCAGATCAAAAGCAGCGTCCTGCACGCCTCTTGCCAGGGTGGAGTGAAAGTTGGCGTTCAGTCCGGCAGTCAGATGGGCCAGAATTCCGGTGCGCTGTTCCCGCAGGCTTTTGGCCATGCGGTTGGGCTGGTAGCCCAGTTCTTCCACGGATTTCATGACCCGCTCTTTCAGTTCGGGGGCAACGGTCTGCACCCCATTCAGAATGCGGCTGACCGTGGGAATGGACACCCCGGCGTGGCGAGCCACATCAGCAAGGCGAACAATGGTTTTCATGGCTCCTCCAGATAACGTTTTCTCAAGAGTACGGGAAAGACTGGGGGTTGTCAATGGGAGGTGTTGCAGGACAACCCGAAGTCCAATAATGCAGCAAAGGAAAAGGATCCCTGTGGCTCTGGATCCCTCTGCTTTGCCTGAAACACAAACTTAACTTTCCCAGGTCATCTGCGCTGGCCTTGCACCCTCATTTGGGTGTGGCCTGCAAGAACCTTTCCAGGTAAATGTTCCCCCAGGCAGACCATTGCAACGGCAGAACCGGAGAAGGAAAATCCGAATCGTTCACATACCCGGCATCTTCAAACAGCGAATTGCCATCGGAGGTGTAACTGGTGAAAGCAATGGCTCCATCTCCCCCACCGCCCTGCACCCATTTGCTCACAAAATCCAGAAAACCCTGCATCCACTGCAGGCTGTTGACAAAAACCACGCCGTTTTCTCCGGGGCCGTTGTCTGCACCCACCTCATCCACCACCACTGGAACAGTGTTGGCCAGACTGCCCCACTTCTGCAGGGCATCACTGGCCTGAATGCCATTCCACAAAGGGTTTTCATTGCCATAACGGTGTGCCCCATAAATCAGGTTGTTGTTGGGATCCACCAGTTTGTGGGTGGTCACCGCTTTGCTGAGGTCCCAGGAGTAATCCACCCCATTGACCAGAATCGGGTTGTTGAATCCAGCCATGCGAATGGCCTGGATGTACTGGTTGTGCTCGAATTTCCAGCGGTTCCAGTCTGAGCAGTAGATGTTGGGGTCGTCTTGCCGCAGGGCACAGTTGGGTTCGTTCATGGGGGTCAGCCACACCAGGGGGTTGGATTTGTAGCGGTTGGCCAGCAGTTGCAGGAAATTCAGGGTCTGGGTGCTGTATTCACTGTAAGAATTGCTGATCAGCACCACCAGATTGCGGCTGTTGGCCTCGGTGACCACCTGGTCCAGCATGGGCCACTGGGAGGGAGTGTGGTTGACCATTTCCGGGGTCACAAACACCCGCACCAGATTCACCCCTGATGCTTTCAACACATCGAGTTGCTCAGGCAGGTGGTCAAAATCTGTCTGTCCGTATCCTCCATCTTCCATGTCCATGAAGGTGTGGTAGGCCACGCTGGCCCCTTTGACAATGAAAGGGTCTCCGCACATGGTGAGGATCTGGCTGCCAGACACCACGTGGCCTTTTGGGGGCCGCATGCTGCAGATGGGATGGTAGATCTTTGCTGCAGAAAGCTTTTGAGCTGAAAGCTGCTGTGGGGCGGCATTCAGGGTACTGCAGGAGGCCAGCAAAGCAGGCAACAGGGACAACAACCAGGGTCTTTTCATGCGGTCAGTGTGCAGGAGTGGACTTAAAAGCAACTTAAAAACATCCTGAAACGCATCTCCCCACAAAAGGGACAGCGGCAAGAGGTGATTTCTGAAGGCCCAGCGCTGTTTTGTTCTTCTGCCAAATGCTTTAACATGGTAAGAACACACCGCTCCCGGAAAGGAGAATGATGACTTTCCCCGCGCTTTTCAGTGCCGATCCTCTGGCCCTGCAATTGCTGAATGCCCTTCGCGAACCTGCCTGCCTGATTTCTCCAGACGGTCAGCACTTTCATCACAACCGGGCTTTTCTGCAGGCTTTCGGGCAGGGCAGCACCCTGCAAGCCGTGCTGCCCCCAGAAGACTTTGCTGAAATGCTGAACGCCCTGCACCCTGCTGGGGAAAAACAGCCTGTGGTGCTGTCATGCAGGGTGAGGGGAAGTTCTGGGGAACAGGCACAGGAGCTGGACATCTCTGCCCTCTTGCAGGCAAACCGGGTGACGGCATGGCTGGCCCGCCTGCCCGCCTCTTCTGCTGCCCTGCTGGCCATGCAAGACATCAAAAAAGAGCGGGATTTCCTGCACAAACTCACCGACGAGGTGCCCGCCACCCTGCAAATCCGCGACATGGCCAGCAATGCTGTGCTGTTCACCAACCGCTACTCCACCGAGGTGCTGGGCTACACCTGGGACGAGGTGAAAGACCTCACCCCCGAGCAGGCCATTGGGTTCTTTCACCCCGATGATTTGCTGTCGCTGTTTCAGCTGGCAGAAAAACTGCAGCACCTGCAGGAAGGGGGAAGCCTGGAGGGCGAATACCGCATGCGGCACAAGGATGGAGAATGGCGCTGGATCTATGCCCGACTGAGCATCTTTGCCCGTGACGCAGCAGGAAACCCGCTGCAGTCCCTCAGTGTGGGGCTGGACAACACCCAGCGCAAGAAAGCCGAACTGGAATTGCAGGCCAGCGAAAAACGTCTGCAGAACCTGATGGAGGGCCACACCCGTTTTGTGTCGGATGCGTCACACGAGATCAAAACGCCCATTGCGGGCATCCAGGGCAACCTGGAGGTGCTGTTGCGTTACCCCCACATCCCTGAGGAAGAAAAACGGGAGATCATCCAGGACTGCCACCGGGAGGCCATGCGCCTGGGCCGTCTGGTGCAGGATTTGCTGTCCATGGCCCGCACCGGACGGGGCCTGCTGATGCTGGACACCGAGGTGCGGCTGGACCATCTGGTGCTGGACACCCTCAGGGACTTTGAATCCATCCGGGGCAACCACCACCTGCAACTGGGGGAAATTGCGGAATGCACCGTGGAGGGAGACCCGGACCGCCTGAAGCAACTGCTGGTGATCCTGACCGGCAACGCCCTCAAATACACCCCAGGTGGAGGCACAATCACCCTGGCTTTGCAATGCAATGAAGATCAGGCGGTTCTGTCCATCCAGGACTCGGGCATTGGCATTGCTGCCGAGGACCTTCCACGGGTCTTTGAGCGCTACTTCCGGGCCAGCCATGAAGCGCTGGGACAGGATCCCGGTGGAACCGGACTGGGCCTCCCCATTGCCAGATGGATTGTGGAGCAGCATGGCGGAACCATCGAATTGCACAGCCAGCAGGGTGTGGGCACCGAAGTGGTGGTGCAACTGCCCACGCGGGCCTGAACAAACAGTCCATCTGCACCGGGTCCAGCAATCTGTGCATCTTCCCTCAGGGGGATTTCAGCATGCTGGATTACAGTTGAGCCATGAACGCCTGATGAGCAGCTGTTCTGCTTGACCATGGAATCTTGCTGGACCCATTTGAGCTGGACCTGCATTCTGGTTTCACCCATAAACCCCTGATCTGTCTTTCATTCCACCTCCCTTTTTCAACACACTGATCTGCCACCCAAAGTTTTTGCGGCGCTCCCATTGGTCACCCTGCATTCAAAGCCCATCCGGCACCCACCTGCAAAGGGGGTGCCTTTATTTTTGAGGCTGGTCTGGCCGCAACACCTTGCAGGTGCGGAAAAAATGTGCTTAACTGTGGTCACGAGGCCATTGGTTTTCGCCCAGAACAAAGCCCAGACCTCACCTCCTGTGCCCCTTTGCTGGTTTCAGCACTTGCCTGCCCACCGTTTCCCAGGATTTCCCACCCGGGTTCAGGAGAGACCATGCTGCACATTTACCAAATCACACAAGACCAATGGGACCAGATGCTGCTGGAGGTTCCCCGCCTGAATGCACGGGACCGGCGCATCTTCGAGGCCGTGCTGCATGTGTTTGTCACCGCCATCCCCTGGAATGAGCTGCCTGAAGAGGTGCTGGGTGTCACCTACCGCACCTGCTGGAACCGCCACCAGCGCTGGCTGAAAGAGCAGTTGTGGTTTGATGTGCTGTTCAGTTTCCTTGGCACCCTCTCCCCTGCCGAAAAATTCCTCTGGGAAAACCGCCTGCAGCAGGGCATGCAATTGCGCAACCAGAAGTATGGCAAACGCAAAAGACCCGTGCTGACCGATCTGGTTTAACCCCTCGGTGTTGATGCTGCTGTGCAGGTTCAGGGCAGCAGCTCGTGCACCACCCCATCCAGACACCAGCGGTTCTTGCCGCTGCGTTTGGCGAGGTACATGTTGTGGTCGGCCCTTTGCAGCAAGTCTTCCGGGCTGTCCTCCAGAGAGTGCAACATGCTGAGGCCCACACTGGAACGCAATTCCAGCGCCTGGCCCTTGAGCACAATGGGGTCACGGAAACTGCCGAAGATGCGTCTGGCCACGGCTTCAAGTTCCTGCAGGGACTCCAGGGACTCCAGCAGCACCACAAATTCATCTCCACCCATGCGGGAAACCGTGTCGGTGGTGCGCACCACCTGCCTGAGGCGGTCTGCCACCTCACAGAGCAACTGGTCCCCGGCATCGTGGCCCAGGGTGTCATTGACTTCCTTGAAGCCGTCCAGGTCCAGGTACACCATGGCCAGCGATCCGCCATGCCTGCGGCAACGGGCCAGGGCCTGCTCCATGCGGTCGGTCAGCAGTTTGCGGTTGGGGAGTCCGGTCAGGGAATCGTGGTAGGCGAGGTGCCGCACCTCCTCCTGGGATTTCTGCAGGTCAACATAAGCAGATTCCAGTGCAGCAGTGCGTTCCTGCACCAGTTCTTCCAGGTGGCTGTAAATGCGGGCATGTTCAATGGAAATGGCCATCTGTGAAGACAGCAGTTGCAGCACCTGCACCTGACGCTCGGTGAACACATGGCTGGCGAGGTTGTTCTCCAGGTACAGCACCCCCTTGACCTCCCCCTGGTGCAGGATGGGCAGGCACAGCACCGAACGGGTGTCGTTGTCCCGGAAGTGGGTTTCTGCAGGGAAACGCTGGCTGTGGCGGGCGTTGCCTTCCACCACGCTTTCCCGGGTCTGGATCACGTACTGCACCACCGAGAGGGGAAGGTCTCTCAGGGGCTGGTGCAGCATCACCCTGGGGGTGCTTTGCTGGGCACTGTGCGTGGCCTCTGTGAACCAGTTTTCCCCGTCCTTGAGCAGCAAGGTGACCTGCTGTGCCCCTGCGCACTGCATCACTGTGACCATCATGCGGTTGAGCAGGTTTTCCAGCACGATCTCGCCCGAAATCACCAGCGAAGCCTGGGTGAAGGCCAGCACATCCAGCCGCGAAGCCTGCTGTTCAGAGAAGGTGGTGATGCTGGCCATCCCACTGGAGTGGCTGCCCGGAGCATCCTGCACAAAGAGGTGCGGATGCTGGCGTTCCAGTTGCAGCACCTTGACCCGTGCCCCCCATTTGCGGTAGGCCGTGTGGGCTTCTTTCAGGTACAGATCTGCCAGGGTGGAGTTGCCCCTTTCCCGCTGGAACAGGGAAAACCGCTCCAGGGTCAGGGCCGTGTCCTTGTGGTTGATGGACCCACTGAGGCTTTGCAGGGCCGCTTCAAAAGCATCACGGGCGAGGTGTGGATCTCCCTGCACCCAGGCCAGTTCGGCCTGCACCAGTTGCTGCTGGTGCAAATAATTCATGGGGGCATGTTTCGCCCACTGTTCCAGGGCCAGCAGGTTGGCTTTCACCTGCTGCAGATCCTGTTCTTGCTGCTCCGCAGTGCGCTGTGGGTGCAGGGCCAGCAGGATCAGGGCCTGACAGAAGGTGTCTTCCACATTCATCTGCAAGGACATGGAGGTGTTTTTCTGGCGGTACTGCTGGCATCTCTGGGTGTGCAGCAGTGCAGCCTCAACATCCCCACTGAGGTACAGCAGCAAAGACTGCATGCTGTGGTAACGGTGCTCCACGGGCAGGTTTTTCAGCGCCAGGATGTCCTCTTCCAGGGCCTGCTGGTAAATGCGGCTGCAGGATTCAAGCTGGCTGGTGTGGTCCCCACGCAGCAGTTCCACCAGCATCAGTTGCATGCGGGTCATCAACAAAGCGTGGGGCTTCTGGCGCACCACCTCCAGGTTTTCCTCGATGCAGCGTTCCAGGTGCTCCAGGTGGTGGCCGGCATTGAAATGGGCATAAAACATGGGCAGCACCGAGAACACCACATAGGTGGGGTCTCCGCTTTCCTGGGCCAGCCTTTTTGCTTCTTCCAGGTGGGGCAGGCTGCTCAGCGGTGGGTTCTTCCAGTGGTTGACGGTGGTGCCAAACACCTGTCTGGCGCGACTCAGGTAGAAAGGGTGCTGGTAGCGCTCAGCCAGTTGCAGGGCCACCTGCATGAAAGCCCAGGCCAGATCAATCTTGCCCGAGCCCATCAGCATCAGGGCCATGCCGTAATAGGCCACCACCGCCTGCTGGCTGTTGCCATGGTCCAGGCAGAAGCGCAACTGCTGCACCAGCAGGTACATCATCAGCGGCGGATGGCTGAAGTACCCCACCGTGACCAGCGAACTGAGCAGCCGCATCAGGACCTCACGTTCAGGCTGCGCCTCCATTTCAGGCAAGTGCAAAAGTTCTGGGACGCCCAGGGCCAGCACGCGGCCCAGCACCTGCTGCAGTTCCTGCTGGATGGCTTCCATGATGCCGGTTTCGGGAACCTGAATGCCAAAAAGCTGCAAGGCTTCCCGCCCGAGTTGCAAGCACTCGGGGTAACGGTTGTGGTGGGCCAGCAAATCCAGCTTGTGGGTGTATGCGCGGGCCAGATCGGTGGGGTTTGCTGCATGCTGCACCAGTTGCTGAAAGTGCTGTTCTGCACCCTCAGGGTCGCGGGTCAGGAACCGGGCCTGCAGGGCTTCGAGGTGCAGCAGGTACCACAGGGAATACTGGTCCAGCCAGCCCCGCTCGGGGAGGGCAGAGAGACCTGCATCCAGAAAAGCCACAGCACTGCTGTAAGCGGTGGCACTGCGGGCTTTGCGCGCCGCCTGCAAACACATTTCTGCCACCCGTTCACGCTCTGCAGGGTCAGACATCTCACCCAATCCCAGTGACAGGTGACGCACCGTCTGGAACAACAATTCAGGGTCATCTGGCAGGAGTTTGAGCAACCCCCGCCCCAGCCTGAGGTGCCGCCCTGTGCGCTCTGCTTCAGGAAGTTGCTGGTACACCCCCTGCTGGATGCGTTCATGCTGGAACTGCACCTGTTCGGTGCCGAGGGTCAGAAAACCTGCATCCACTGCAGGAAGCAGGGCAGAAACGGTGCGAACCTGAGGTTCTTCAAGCAGCCTGGAGAGCAGTTCCACCTTCACAGCACTGCCCAGGCAGGCCGCCCAGCCCAGCACCTGCAGGGTGTTTTCGGGCAACTGGCAGACCTTCTGGGCCAGCACCTCCAGCGTGTTGTCGGTGGCATGCACCTGCTGCAGGGCCTGCACATTCCACTGCCAGCTTCCGGTCTGGTGGTTGAAAGACAGCAACTGCTGCTCGATCAGGTTTTCCACAAATTCCAGGGTGAAATGGGGGTTGCCTCCAGCTTTCTGGTGCACCAGTTCGGCCAGCGGAGACAGCTGTTCTGCGGCCATGTGCAGGGTGTCCGACAGGAAATCCCGGATGTGGGACGGCTCCAGCGGCTCCAGGGGAAGGTCTGTGAGCTTGCCTCCGGCCTGCACGGCTGCCTGCGAAGTGGTCAGCAGAGGATGGTCTTCTGTCAGATCCCTGTTGCGGTAAGCGCCCAGCAAAAGCAGGTTGTGGGAGTCCGCGCTCACAAGAAGCCCAGACAGCACCCGCAAAGACACCCCATCGGCCCACTGCAAATCGTCCAGAAACAACACCAGGGGGTGGTCTTCTCTGGCCAGGGTTTGCAGGAACCGGACGAACACCCCCACAAAGCGGTTCTCATGCTCCTGAAAGGGCAACGGGGGCACTTCAGGTTGAGGACCCAGCAGCCAGAGCAATTCGGGCACCACCGCTGCAATCACCCCACCCTGGTTGCCCAGGGCCTGCTGCAAGCGGAGTTTCCATATCCTCAGGGCCTCCGTGCCTTCTGAAAGCAACTGGCGAATGGCCTGCTGCACCGCCTGAATCAGACCCTGACAGGGCTCATGTTGTTGCAGGGCACTGAATGTCCCACGGATGAAATGGCCCTGCTGGGCCGCCACGGGTTGCTGCAACTGCTGCAGGAGTTCGGTTTTGCCCACGCCTGCATACCCATGCACCAGAATCCCCTCACAGGCTCCGGCCTGCACCCGTTGCAACGCCTGTTCGAGTTGCAAGAGTTCTGCATCGCGTCCGTACAGCTTCTGGGGGAACTGGTGGTGCTCCAGACGGTCAAAAGCACCTGCAGGGGTCTCCTCTGCAGCATCCTCCAGCACACGCTGCAAATCCATCAGCACGCCATAAGCGCTCTGGTAGCGTTCTTCAGGGCTTTTGGACAGCAGTTTCAGGATCAGGTCGCCCAGCAGAGGCGGCAGACCAGGCTCCCACTGTCTGGGAGCCACTGGAGGAAGCGCAATGTGGCAGTGCACCCAGCCCACCGGATCTGCAGCCTCGAAAGGCAGCCGCCCTGTAAAGAGCCAGTACAGCACCACACCCAGGCTGTACAGGTCGCTGCGGTGGTCCACGGCACGGTTGACCCTTCCGGTCTGCTCGGGAGACATGAAAGGGAAAGAGCCTTCCATGGCCACCAGTTCGGTGTTGCGGGTGCGGCGGTGAGACAGCGGACTGGAAAGCCCAAAATCAATCAGGTGCACTTTCCCGCTGTCCGAAACCAGCACATTGTGGTACCCCACATCCTTGTGCACGATGCCATGCTGCTGCACCAGGGAAAGCTGTCCGGTCAGCTGTTTTGCCAGTTCCAGACGCTCAGGCAGGGTCAGGGCATGGGTTTGCAGGTGCTCAAAAAGGGTCTGGCCCGGCAGGTACTCCAGAAACAGGGCCGGTTGCCCCTGGTGTTCAGCGTATTCCAGCACCCGTCTGAACCCCGCGGCTTCCAGCTTGCGGGTCATCTCAAATTCCCGTTGCAGCAGGGTCAGGCTGGAGGTGCGCTGTTGCCCGGTCAGCACCTTCACCACCACCGGGATCTGGTGGGTGGCGTCCCAGGTGCGGTACATCAGGGTGTTCCGGGAAGCGTAAAGCAGGGTTTGTGAGGGATGAAGCTGCACGGCAGGGCCTTTCTGGAAAACCCGTCTCCAGAGGCAGAACCTTGACTGCACAGACAGGTTGTGTGTGAGGGGTCGAAGATCGGCCCACCTGGGCCAGTGAACCCCCACAGCATACCCATGGAAACCCAACAAAAATCTTATTTTTGCCCTGCAGGAAATCAATCAATTCTTCAGGGACATCTCAGCAAATCCCATCTGCTCCTCAAAGCGGGTGTAATCTTCTTTGCCATGCAGCAAAAGAATGTGCTGAATCTGCTGTTCGGTCAGGTCCAGTACAGAAGCCACCTGAGGGTCCTGCAAGAACAACTTCTGGTTGAGGGCCGTGACCTCTGCTGCGTCCTGCTGGTCTCTCTGGCTGAGGGCAGGCACAGCCACCGGACGGTTTTCCTGCAAGGCGATTTTCAGGGGATGCACACTGGTCCCATCCAGGCCACTCTGCACCAGCAGCACCCCCAGACCCAGCAGGGTCATCAGGCGGTCCCGCTGGACCTGCTGATGGTTGCGGAAGACCGTTCCAGGCGGAAAAGGACTGATCAGGGTGCCCCCCTGCTGCAGGATCTGGTCAATCATACGGTTCAGGGCCGGAGCAAGAGGCTGGTCCAGTCCTGCAGCCAGCACCGCCACAGATGGGACCTCCTCTTGCAAAGCCGTCTGCAGACCGATGCTGGCGCACCCCGGAACCAGCGCGGCCACCACCCCGAAGCCCTGCTGCACAAAATGCCGGGTGATGCGTTCACAGGTGATTTCACCATGCCGGGTGGGGGTGCGGGTGCCCACCACCGTGAAATGCCGGTCTGTTGCCTCCCAGTTGCCCTGCAGGTACAGCAGCAGGGGGGCATCGCTGGAAGTTCTGAGCAGATCTGGGTACTGGGGGTCCAGCAGGCTGAACACCTGCATGCCCTGTTGGTCGGCCTGCTCTTGCAGCTTCTGCACATTTTCGCTGGCCTGCTGCAGGACCTGAGGCTGAGACAGCGCCTGATACAACCTGGGGTCCAGAAATCCGAGTTCCTGCAGGTCCTGTGTGGCCTGCAAGTGCGGGTACTGCAGCAGTTTCTTGACGGTCTGCTGGCCCACTTTTGGCAGTTCCAGCAACGTGAGGATCTTGAGGGTCACTCCGGAGATGGCTGAGGTCATGGGTTCATTTTGAGGGTCAGCGGCACCTTCCGTGTGTGTTCATCTGCCCAGATGCAGCAAACGGTCCAGCAATTCACGTTGCGACAGGGAAACCGCCACCTGATGGGCCACACTCATCACCAGTTGCACGTCTGCATCTGTGAAATCGGGATCCTGCAGGCCATTCAGCACCGTGAGGGTGCCCAGCACCCTGGGGGTTTCCGGGTCCAGCAGGGGGGCCACAATCACCGAGCCGATTTGCTGCTGGCGGCGGCGTTCCTGCACCAGTGGGCTTTCCCGGTCATCTGGCACATTCTTCAGCGAGAGGGCAGGTTTGCGTTCCCGCATCACCCAGCCAGAGAGTCCAGCCTGCAATTCCTGAAAATCCAGGGCCAGAGAAAGGTTGGGGGCAGAGCGGGCCGCACCTGCTGCATTGGCCACCCCCTGACCGTCTTTTGTGAGCGTGAAAATCAGGCTCCAGCGCACCAGGAGGGCTTCTTGCACCCGCTGGGCAATGTCTTCCAGCAATCCCTGCCGGGAGCGGTGCTGGTGAATGGCCTGACTGACCCCGTACAGGGCGGTGAGCCTGCGCAGGTCATCGTTGACCCGGTGGTGCAGGGCCACGGTGTCCAGCGCGACATTCAGGTGGCTGACCACCATCTGCAGGGCCTGCAGGTTGCGCCTATTCAGGGGCAAATCCCGGCTTTCCACCATCAGGACCCCATGGGTCTGTCTGGAGCGTCCAAAAGGAACCGCCAGCAAAGAAACCAGATCAGCAGGAAGGTGCAGCCCTGCGGGGGCATTCATGGTGTTCTCAAGATGCAAAATTTCATGGGTGCTGAGGGCACGCCTTACAGCCGTGTTGGGCAGGGACAGCACGGCCGGATCGGGCTTTCCTCCTCTGGAAGGTCCCAGCCGCAATTGCCCCGCTTCTTCAAAGACCACATACACCAGCGCATGGTCCATGATCTCGAAGGTGGCATTCACCACGGTGCTGAACACCCCCTCCAGGCTGTCGTTGTGGGCCAGCAGCACTTGCAGCCGTTTCAGGAGGCCCAGTTCCTGCTCCAGCTGGTGGTTCTGCCGGGAAAGGTCTGCCACATTGCTGGCTTCAAACTGGAATTGCACACAATACACCGTGTCTGTGGAATTGGAGGCAGGCAGCAGGGTGACCTGCAAGGTGGCCCACTGCGGGCCTTCTTGCAGCTCCAGCTGCACCCGGTGCTGCTGGGCCACCCCCAGGTGCAGCACTTCACGGATGATCTGGTTGATGTCCACCGGACGGCCATTCTCAAAGGTGGTCTGCAGGTGCTGAAACCAGAAGGGAACGCTGGTGTCTCTGGATGTGGCCCCCAGCTTGCCACTGCTGGGAAAAGAGAACAGGTTGTCTGCAAAAGCCTGGTTGAACAGAAAGCATTCGGCTTCGTGGTCCAGCAAGAGCACCCAGCCAGGCATGCTGTTGATGAACATTTTCAACTGTTCCGTGTTGAGCATCCCTTCCATTTTAGGCCGATCCTGACCACAGACTGCAATGGGGTCTAAAAACACTGGATCGGGATTAGATTTTTTGCCCGGTCCTGACCCGTTCCAGACCTGCAAGCAGCAAATCCAGACCAAACTCAAAGCTTTCGGTGCGGCCTGACGTCATGATCTGGCCCACCACCCGATGAAAGTGCGGGAACACCTCTGCAGGCAAATGGGACAGAAAAGCAGCAGCGATGTCTGCAGACTGCTCAGGTTCAAAGGGCAAGTTCAGTTCCTGCAGGGCATAACCATAGATGTAGCTGTCCAGGGCATGCCAGGCATCCAGCGCATGACCCACCGAAAAACCTGCATTCAGCAGCCAGCCCAGCGTGACATCCACATAGCGCACCATCGCCGGACCAATGTTCAGCCGTGCTCCCATCAGGGCTTTCCCCCAGGGGTGGCGCAGCAGCATCTGGTGGGCAGATTGTGCCCGCTTGCGCATGGCCTCCTGCCAGTCTGCGGCTTCTGCAGGCACCTCAATTTCAGCGATCAACAGATCTGCAAGGCCGTCCAGCAGGGCTTCTTTGTTGGCCACATGCTTGTAGAGCGACATGGCCTCCACCCCCAGTTCCTGTCCCAGCCTGCGCATGCTGAGGGTTTCCAGACCGTGCTGGTCTGCAAACCTGAGTGCGGCTTGCAGCACACGCTGTTTGCTCAGGGGGGTTCGGGGGGCAGTGGGATCGCTGGGCGTGGTCATGGGGCCTCCTGCTGTGGGTTCATTGTAGGGCATTTCGGGCATCCCCCTCTTGACAGGCTTACACCGTAAGCTTAGGATTACAGTGTAAGCCTGTCAAGAGCAGAAAGCCAACTTTCTGCTCCTGCAGTCTTCAGGAGAACCCCATGAACCAGCCAACCCCCCTACCCATGTCCAGCACCACCGCCCGAATTGCAGGAAGCAGCCTGCTCCTGATGGCCCTGTTGGCCTTCTTCGCAGAATTTTTTGTGCGCTCCAGATTGATTGTTGCCGAAAATGCCACCCTGACGCTGCAAAACCTGCTGGCCTCACCGCAGCTTTTTCGGGGCAGCATTGCAGCAGATTTGCTGATTGTGGTGCTGGACATCGTGGTGGCGGTGTGCCTGTACCTGCTGCTGAAACCTACCCATGCAGGACTCAGTTTGCTGGCAGCCGCTTTCAGGCTGGTGTATGCCGCCATGTATGGCGTGGTGGCACTGAACCATGTGATGGTGCTGCTGGTTCTGAATGGCAATTTTGCCCCAGAGCAAGCCCAATCCCTGATGCTGCTGTTCCTACAAGGCTACAAATACGGCTGGGTGCTGGCCCTGGTGTTTTTTGGCATGCACTTGCTGCTGGTGGGGCATCTGGTGTACCGCTCCCGCTCCATGCCCAGACTGCTGGGAGGGTTGCTGTTCCTGGCAGGTCTGGCCTACCTGATTGATGGTTTTGCCCACCTGTTGCTCCCCAGTTATGAGCAGTACAAAACCTTCTTCCTGATGCTGGTGGCCCTGCCAGGCATGGTTTCAGAGCTGTCTCTGGCTTTGTGGCTGATTTTCAAAGGGATGCGGCCTGCCCGGCCACTGGTCACCCAGACCGCTTAAAATCCATCTGCATTCTTCCAGAGGGCCAGCAATGGCCCTTTATTGTGTTTGCAAGATGGCAATGGGTTTCCAGCAGAAAAACTTGTTTATGTTCAATTTTTATCACTTTTAATCTGCACAATTCATGCCATTTGCCGCCCACTCAAACCACAGGACCAAAACATTCGCCTGAAAACCTTCTGCTGCGAGGAGATTTCTGAAACATTTCCCTGACTGCCCTGAAAAATCCTGCAGAATTTTAAAAAATGATTGACAGTAAACAAAAATATTTGTTAGTATGAAGGGGTCAAAACACCCCTTTTCCACGAACCAGCATTTGCCTGCTGGCGTCTGCTGCATCCTGCCACCGGGTGGACGGCCTGACTGTGTCGCGGTCAGGCCTGCTTTTTGACCAGAAAGGATTTCCCTGCATGCCCTCCAGAATTGTGCTGCTGTTCACCCACCTGCTGCTGGCCCTGGTCCTGGGGTTTTCCAGTGCCCAGCAGGCCAAAACGTTTTCCAATCCGGTTCTGTCTTCCGCAGGCGCAGATCCCCACATTGTGTTTCATGAGGGGTTTTATTACATGACCTACACCACTGGAGCAGACATCCGCTTCCGCAAAGCTGCCAGCCTGGCCGGACTGGACCAGGCTGAAGCCGTGCAGGTGTTCCAGCCCACAGGAGACGGCTGCTGCAATGTGTGGGCACCCGAATTTCATCTGTTGGACGGCCCCAATGGCAAACACTGGTACCTCTATTACACTGCAGGGCCGGAGAAATGCTGCTCAGAACAGCGCATGTATGTGGCCGAAAGTGCCAGCACAGACCCCATGGGTCCGTACACCCTCAAAGGCAAAGTCTTCGATGCCCAGCATGACTTCTGGTCCATTGATGCCTCCATCCTCAAAGCAGAAGGCAAACTTTACCTGATCTACAGTGGCACCCCCCAGGACCACATGCCCTACGAGAAACCCCAGAACATCTACATCGCCTCCATGGAAAACCCCTGGACCCTTTCCAGTGAACGCAGTGAAATTTCCACTCCCAGCCTGTTCTGGGAAATGCAGGGGGCCGCAGTCAACGAGGGGCCAGTGGTGCTCTACCACAACGATGATCTGTTTCTGGCCTTCTCTGGCAGTGGCTGCTGGACCGATGACTATAAACTGGGCCTGCTGAAAGCCAATGTGCATGCCAACCTGCTGGACCCCGCCTCCTGGATGAAACTCCCCGACCCGGTGCTGACCCGCAGCGACGCCAATCAGGCTTTCGGGCCAGGGCACAACGGTTTCTTCAAATCCCCCGACGGCACCGAAGACTGGGTGGTGTACCACGCCAACGCCTTCCCCGGTCAGCAATGCGGAGGGGCCAGGCTGGCCCGTGCCCAGAAAATCACCTGGGGCGCAGATGGCCTGCCCATTTTTGGCACCCCTGATCCTTTGTGGGTGGATGTGCCTCTGCCTTCTGGAGACCCAGGCCTGCCCTGAGTTCCAGAAAATCACCCTGTTTTTTGCCCCTGTCAGTCCTCACTGGCAGGGTTTTTTGATGGATACAACATCAGAAACTTCAGATCAACAGGTAAGCTTCGCGCACGTATTCTGCAGCAGCAGTCAGCAGGTTCAGGCGTTTTGAAGATTCCGTTTTCATTTCATCCAGGCAGGACAGGGCGTCCTGAATCAAATCACGGGACCAGTTGTGGTTGAGGCGAAAATCCTGAAAGACCAGGGCCTTGTGGGGAGGGTCGAAATTCAGGTGGCTGAGGTCTGTCAGGGTCTGGTAAGCCGACAGCAAGGCCAGCCGCACATCCGGGTGGTGTTCGGGGATGGGGTCCTGCAGCAGGTCTTGTGCATCTTTCAGGCGCTTGCGGGCACTTCTGACATCCGACATGGGCTGAGTTTAACCTGAATTTCCTGTCAGAATCATGTCAAAAGGAACCTTTTTTCTGCTTCAATTGCCAGCAATGTGTCAGTGAACGGTCAAGCTGTCCAGACAGCTTTGCCTCAAACCTTGCCCCTCGAAACCTGAGGGTTTTCAGGCTTTTTCTGGCTCTGGATTTTTTTGCTGGTACCTGCCCAGGTAAAAAATCTGGGCTGTGCGCATCCGGCCCACCGTGACCACCGGAGGATCGGCAAGCGCAAGCCCCAGGATCAGGGCATCCACCCGCTGGATGCGCTGGCTGACCATGGCGCTCACCAGGTCTTGCAGGATCTGCTGGGCCAGGACCTCAGGAAGGTGGGCCTGCCTGATCACCTGATGCATGTTCTGACCGGGGGGACGGTAAAATTCCTGCAGTTCCACATCTGCAGGAAGCTGAAAGTGGCTGATGAACCAGCTGTGCTGGGCCGGAGGTTCAGGTGGCCCGTACAGCAGTCCTTTCAGGATGCTGGCACTGGAGGTGTAGCCTGCCCACACATCAATCTTGAGGATCACGCCCTCCTTTCGCAGATTCCAGAAAGAGTTTTTGTTTCTTTCTTTTGAAAGTTCTGCTGATGTCATTCTTCCATGATACGCAACTTCAACGCAAAATGGAATCCTTTCCATTTTGCGAATATCCTCATTAAAATCTTTTTGGAACGGTTTTTCCTTATGGGAACACTTTTGAAAAATCGATACTTTCGTTTCCTGGAATTCGTTTTCGATAGCGATTACAGTTCATGGCAAACAAAACCCCGTCCCACAATGGTGCTCACAGCAGGTGCATGGCTTCCAGAACATGGTCTGCCAGCTGGTTCCACATGGTCCAGCCCAGTTGCCCCTGCTGCATCTGCTGGTGCAGCTTCAGGGCAGCCTGCAGGGGTTTTCTGGCCTCTGCAGCACCCACAGACCAGTTCCTGGCATTGACAATCGGCTGGGGGATTTCGGAGAAGGGCATTTTGTTGTCCTCACGGCGGGTGTGGGGGCGGGCCAGGTGGTAGGTTTTCCACAGGGCTTCCAGACAGACCGCATGGGCATGCTGATCTGGCAGGGCCAGCTGTTTTTCGGCCTTCAGCAACTCAAAGCGGACCATGTTCAGGGTGGTGGTGGCAGCAGGAATCATGAAATCATTGTATCAAAATATGTTTACAACATAACAATGCTGCCTTCTGTCTTCATTGGCTGCGCAAACTCTGGGTATATTGGGCCCCATGACAGTTGATGCACCCTTTGAAAAACACATTGGCGATTTTCCGGTCAACCCGCTGGAAAAACCCGGTTACCAGCTCGAATTCTCCGAGGAATTTGATCAGGACACCCTGAACAGACAGCACTGGTTGCCCCGATACCTGCCCCAGTGGAGCACCCCGGACCGCACAGAAGCCCGCTACAGCCTGACCGGGCACAGCCTGAAACTGCACATCGATCAGGACCAGCAACCCTGGAACCCTGCTTTTGATGGCCCTCTGCGGGTCTCCAACCTGCAGACCGGGTGTTTTTCAGGACCTTTGGGCAGCCCGAATGGGCAGCACCGTTTCAAACCAGACCTGAAAGTCATCACCCCTCAACCCGAGGTGCACCTCTACACCCCTCAATATGGGTATTTCGAGGTGCGTCTGAAAGCCGTGCCCATTCCGGGTTACATGGCCGCCCTGTGGATGATTGGCTTTGAAGACCAGCCCGAAAAATCCGCAGAAATCTGCATCTGTGAGATTTTTGGCAACCAGATGACCCCGGACAGCGCTGTGGTGGGTTACGGGGTGCATCCTTTTGGAGACCCCGGCATCCAGGATGAATTCTACAAAGACACCCTGCCCATCGACGCCTCCTGCTACCACACCTACGCCGTGGACTGGACGGAAACCCACATTGATTTTCATGTGGACAACGTCAAAATCCGCACCATAGAGCAAAGCCCTGCTTACCCGATGCAGTTCATGCTGAATATTTATGAGATTCCCTCACAACTTGGGCCAGATTCACAACCTGATGTGTGGCCCAAAACCATGGAGGTGGAGCACCTGCGGGGGTACCGCAAGCTCTGAAGCCATAACTTTCAGGTGGCCACCTGAAAAGAAAAACCTGTGTCCTGGTGTTTGGTTTTCTCGGGTCCATGGCTTCTGGGCAGCAAACCACTGACCGTGACTTTGTGCAGTCCGGTCAGGCGGCGCACCCGCTCCACACTGCGGGGGGTGAGTTGCACCCCGGCAATCCAGAAAGAGGCCTGGCTTTCCTGATACTGGGGTTTCAAAACGTGTCCGGTGGGGGCCAGGTAATGCACCACGATCATCTGGCCAAAACGGTGGGGGTTCACTTCGATGGACAACACGGTCAACAGTCTCAGCAGGGGCAATTCTGCCTTCAGCCCCTGTTCAAAGGTGGGGTAAAGGTTCATGTCTCATGGTAGATCTGCGGACGCTTTTTGCGCATGCAGCAATCTTTTAGGGATTCAACAGCTGAAAATCAGCTGCCCAGTTCCAGACGCTCATCCTGAAAAAGGATTACAACCCAGCAGACAACCCCCTGTTCTGTCAACTGCTTTAAAACTGCACCAGCAGCTTGCCTGCCTCTTCCTGATCCAGCAAATGCATGGCAGCACGGGCCTCCACCGGATGGGAATACATGAAACCCTGCACCACATCACAGCGGGATTGCCTGAGCCAGTCCTGCTGCTCTAAGGTTTCCACACCTTCTGCCACCACCGACATGCCCAGGTTGTGGGCCATTTGAATGATGGTGCGCACCAGTTCCTGATGCTGCCTGCCCAGCTGCAATTTCTGAATGAACGAGCGGTCGATCTTCAGTGCAGAGGCCGCAAACTGCTGCAAATACCCCAGTGAGGAGTATCCCGTTCCAAAGTCATCGATGTGCAGCTTCACCCCCAGGTCCTGCAGTTGCTGGAGGTTCTGGCGCACCACGTCACCCCGTTCCAGCAGCAAACTCTCGGTGATCTCCAGCCGGAGTTGCCAGGCGGGAAACTGGGTGGCCTGCAAGATCTCCGAGACCACCGCGTAAAAATCGGGCTGGGCAAACTGCAGGGTGCTCATGTTGACGCTCAGGTGCAGCAGGTCCCTGCGGTGCTGGCTCCACTGCTGCACCTGCTGGCAGGCCTGCTGCAGCACCAGGCGGTCCAGTTGCAACACCAGACCGCTTTCTTCGGCAATGGGAATGAATTGCACGGGATGAATCCAGCCTTTGTGGGGATGGTACCAGCGGGCCAGCGCTTCAAAACCCATGATGCGCCCACTGGAGAGGTTGATGAGCGGCTGGTAATGCACCTCCAGCTGGTGCTGTTGCAGGGTCTGGCGCAGATCGCTTTCCATCTGGCTGCGTTTCAACTGGTGGTCGTGCATGTGACCTTCAAAGAACACCAGCTGTCCTGGACCCTGCTTTTTGGCCTGATACATGGCGATGTCGGCATCCCGCAAAACCGCCTCGGCCTGCTGGGGACCATGTATGTGCACCATCCCGATGCTGGCACTGGTGTGCAGCAGGTGCTTGCCCAGGGAATGCGGCTCCCTGAGCACCTCTTGCAACCGCTGGGCCACCTGCAAAATCCCACTGGCATCCACATTTTCCAGCAGGACCGCAAATTCATCTCCACCAAAGCGGGCCAGGGTGTGCAGCGGGTGCAGTTCCTGCAAGGTGGTTTTCAGACGGTTTGCCACCAGCTGCAAAAACAGATCTCCCAGGGAGTGACCGTGGGCATCATTGATGCTCTTGAATCGGTCCACATCCAGAAACACCACACCATGCCCCTCATGCCCCTCATGCCCCTGCACCTGGGGCTGGTTCAGCAACTGGGTCAGGCGGGCCTGCAAGAGGGTCCTGTTGAACAGCCCGGTCAATTCATCATGGATGGCAGCGTGCTGCAAATGCCGGTACAGGCGGTCCAGTTCCGTGGTGCGTTCATTCACCCGGCGCTCCAGGGTGCGGGCATAAGCCTGCTGCATCTGGGTCTGGTGCACATGGTACATGCCCGTGCTGATGGTGTAGCGAAAGTGGTCTCCGTTGAAAGGCTCCTGTTCGGGTTTCTGGTAGACCAGATAACCAAAATTCACCTCGCTGACAAACAGGGGCACCACCAGCAAATGGGTGCGCTGCAATTGAGGATGCATGCAGGTGGGCAAAAGTTGCCGGGTGGGAAAAGTGGCTTCTTCAGGGGTCACAAACTGGGCAGAGAGACCCACCCTGGCCTGAGGGGTCACTTCAGAGCCAAAAGTGTCGTAAAGCACCAGGGCGTACCGCTGCACCTGCACCATCCGCGCGTACTCGGTGAGGTCCTGGTACATGGAATCCAGATCGGGATGGGTGGTGAGGGACAGTTCCATCTGGCTGATGAAATGGTTGCTCTGGGTGATCTGCTGGTGGCGGCGGTGGTTGCGAACATCCCGCACCCGTTGCAGCAAACTGGCCGCCTGGTAGGCCACCCGCCGCAAAGCCAGCGGGTCCTGTTCGATGTGGGTCTGGGCTGCCGTTTCCAGCTGGTAAAGCAATGCCTCGATGTGGGCATCTTTGCCTTCATCCAGCAAACGCTCCGCCACCTGTTGCCACTGTTTCAGGAACTGCAGGGCTGCCCCTGAATTCTGTCCAGCGTTCACCAATTGGTGCAGCAGTGGCTGAAACACCTCTGCAGGCAGCACAAAAGAACCTCCAGGAGAGCTGGAACCCTCCAGGACTGCTTCCTGCATCCCTCCGCAGGACTGCCGCACCACCAGTTCCGTGTCCAGGTGTGTCACCTCTGGCGGGATCTGACCTGCCCGGATGTCCAGCAGCAGTTGCACGGCCCGTTCGGCCTGCTGCTCAATGGGTTGCCGGACCGTGGTGAGGGGTGGGGTGCAGTAACGGGCATCCTCAATGTCATCGAAGCCCACCACTGCCACATCCAGCGGCACCCTCAGGCCCATCTGCTCCAGTGCATGAATCACCCCCAGGGCCATGTCATCGTTGGCACAGACCACCACATCAAAATGCTGGCCCTGCTGCAGCAGGTGTTTGATTTCACTGGCTGCACGCGGACCGAAGAAATCTCCCTGCAACACATGGTGGTCTGGCAATTCCAGGCCATGCTGCTGCAAACACTCCCGCACCACCTCTTCCCGCAGTTGGGAATCGGAGTTGCCACGGGTGCCCCGCACAAACACAAAAGAGCGGTGTCCCTGCTGCACAATCAGGTGTTCCATCATCTGCCGCATGCCGGTCCTGTTGTCGATCAGAATGCTGGGGATCCCTGGAATTTTGCGCCCCAGGGCCACCACCGGAACCCCGCTGAATCGCTGTGCGAACTGCGCAAACTGTGCGTCATCAATGAAATTGCCCATCGAAGCCGCAGTGATGATCACCCCCAGATGCTGCCCGGGGTCCAGCAGGGTGTACACATCATTGGCTTTGCGGTAATGCGGGCTGACCGAGTGCACCTCCCGGCCCACAAAAGTGGTGGAGGCCAGTCCTGCCTGGTCCAGTGCCCGGTGGTAGCCCTTCAGCAGCTGGATCTGGTAATCGGCAAGGTAATCCATCAGAATGGCAACCGTTTGTGGGGCAGTCATGAAATTCTCCTACCAGCAACACGTGGAAAGAACAGCAGTGCAATCGGCTTTTTCCCACTGTATCCATTCTTTTCTGACAGCCTTCTGGAGCAGAATGTAAATGTTTTTTCACCAAACAATGAAAGCACCTGTTCCATGGTACAGGCCAGACCCTTGCAAAAACCCAGCCTGTCAGGACAGCAAAACCCAAAACAACACCCAGATTGGACAACTCCAATCTGGGGCAGGTGTTGAAGGATGTCAGTGGGCTGTCTTGGTGGCTCCCACCAGGGCCCCATCTGGAGCAAAGGCGCGGCGACCTTCCAGCAGTTCCAGCATGCGCTGCATTTGCTGTCCTGCAACTTGCCGCAGGGGTTCTTTGTGGCTGCCCATCATCATCTTGGTGATGAAGGTCCCGGAGAGGGTCACGTCCTGTTCAAAATGCACTTCGGGGCCTTCCTGACGCATGTCCCGTTTGATCAGCAGTTCCGTGCCTCTGGCGTAGGGAATGGAAATCACCATGCTTTCCAGCACCTGCAGTTTGATCACCGTGAAGGTCTTGTGGGTGCCGTCCCGGTACACCAGGGTCCCTGTGCAGCCCTGTTTGAAGGGGCCGGTGAGTTGCACCTCCTGCAGTTCGCCATCCCAGTTGGACCAGTTCTTGACATTGGTCCAGAGTTGCCAGAGGTTCTGTACGGTGTTGGTGGTTTGGGCCTTAAAAGTACAGATTTGCATGGGTGCTCCTCCTGAGCAGGAATCCCAGATCGGCAGGTCTGGAGGAAAGGGTCTGTGCAGGTGTTGTGGGTTGGAGTGAGCAGGTTTTCGGAGAAAGCCTGAAGAACAGGATGAACCCCATCACCTGAGAAGGTGGAAAATCAGGGACTTTGGGTGCAGTTGATGGACACGAGTCCACCCTCTTTCCCGAAGTTTTAAGCTGTCCCACACGTTTTGATCTCGTGCTCATAGTGTGGCACAGTCCGGGACTTTTGTCCACATTCCCGTGCCACACCTGAAGCTTGGCTGAAAGGTTACATTCTGGTAACGAAGCCAGCAGGCCCCGTAAAGGTTTACGCGTTTTTTGTCTTGTGTAATGGTAAATGGCGGGGATGTTTGTTCTGAGCGCTTTCAAAGCCAGCAAAAGCCTGCTGAAAACGGTTCAGGGTCTGAAAGTTTTCAGCAGGCTGTGTCATTTTGGACTGTGTTCAGATTTCTCTAGGGGTTTTCCCGGATTGCAAGCTGAAGTCAAAATTTGAGCTGTTTCAGGCATCCCTCCAGGCTATGCCAGTTGCTTTGCCACTTCTTCCAGGAAATTCAGGGCCTTTTGCATGCCCCATTCCATGCCTGAATGCAAATGGTAATCACGCTCTTCACGGTTGTTGTGCTGCACCAGCAAACTCAACAAGGTGCCGCCTGGGGCATCTGCAAAGGTGATGGTGTTGAGTGCGCCTGTGCCTTCTGGCATGCCTTCAAAGAGTTCCGTGGACACCAGCAATTCATGGGGCACAATCTGCTGGAAAACCCCATGGAAACCCACTTCCAGGCCCGTGTGCGTGACCATCACATAACGCCAGCGGCCGCCCACCTGCAAATCCACCTCTGCCAGGGTCACTTTTCCCAGGTCCGAAGCCCACCAGCGTTTCACCAGTTCAGGGGTGACCCAGGCCCGGTACACCAGATGCCGGGGGGCATCAAAAAGGCGGGTGATCAGGATTTGATCGTCGGTGGGCAGGGTGATGCTGGCAGTATGGGACGATGTGGCTGCAATGCTGACTGGGGGTTCCGGGTTGACTCCGCTCATGGTTGTTCCTCCGTTTTGAGTTCTGCAAGCAACCGGTCCATGTGGTCAAAACGCCGGGACCACAGTTGCTCATAGGGTTTCACCCATTCGTAAATGCTGCGCAAAGCATGGCTGTTGAGCCGGTAGATCCGCTGCCGTCCGTCGTCTCTGGCCTCCACCAGTCCCACTTCTCTCAGCACCTTCAGATGCTTGGAAACCTGGGGCTGGGCCAGCTGCAACTGGGCCACCAGATCGCTGACGGTGTGCTCTCCGGTGGCCAGCATGTCCAGAATTTGCCTGCGAATGGGCTCAGCCACGGCATTGAAAGCGTCGGTGGTGGTTGCTGCTCGGGCCATGTGTTTATTATATACCTATATCGGAATATATCAAGAACAGAATGATACCCCTTTCAGTCAAACATGCAAACAGAAAAGCACCCTCTCTGCTGAGGATGCCCATCGCAAACCATCCTTTGCATGGTGTTCTGTCTGGTTCTGGCAGCCAAACCCTTCCAGCCAAACCCTTCCAGCCAAACCCTTCCAGCCAAACCCTTCCAGCCAAACCCTCTCTAGCAAACCTTCCCCAATCAACGCAGCACATCCCAGTGCTCAGACAGTTTATTGTCTGACACCCGAAAAAGATCTCCCTGAACACTGTTTCCCCCAGAAAACACGAACACCAGGTCTCCATCTGCCACCACACCCACAAATTTCAGACCCGCCCCGGAAGGTCCCAGGGAACCCACAAGCCGTTTCAGGGGCAAAAGGCCATTGCCCACATAAGGGTTGTGTTGCAGGTAATTGGGGTCCCAGTTCTGGTCCAACAAATCCATCTTCAGGTCATTGAACAGACCCGCGTAGGATCCGATGACCAGCTGTTTGTTGGCTTCTTCCTGTTCCTCGCTGATCTCTGGACTGTCTTTGGGGGCAACGTAAAGGTCACTGAACAGCGAATTGCCACTTGCCGAACTGAAAGGAACCCGCTGGTGGGCACTCCAGTGTTCAATCACTTTTCCAGCACTCACCCGGTACAGATCCATGCGGGCCTCTCCGCTGAATTCATCTTCCGGGGTGGAGGAAGCCTGCCAGTGCACGGCCACCAGATCCCCATCTGCTGCAATGTGTTTGATGCTGGCCACCAGTCCGGGGGCACTGGATTTCAGCTGTGCGATGCCTTGCAAGGCAGAGGTTTTGTCCTGAAGGCCTGCTGCTGTGTGCTCCTGGACCTGATCGTCATAGAAGCTGGAGAGCGTTTCAGGATTGTCCTGCTGAAATGCTGCTTTGAACAGCTGCAGGACCACAGCCTTGTTGGCTTCTTCCTGGGCAGGGGTGTTCTGGGCCAGAGCAGCACCCAGCAGCGACAGGGCAAGGGTCAGGAATTTCAACATGATGCCTCCAAAATGGATTCAAAAAGGTCAGCGGGCTGCACAGCGCACCCACAGGGCACTTCACTCTTTTGTGGACCGAACAAAAGGGCAAATGGTGAGGGATTGTCAACTTCAGGCCCATTCTCCTTGAAAGGTGTGACATGTGCAACCCTGGGGTTTAGATTCCAGTCTGAAAACAGGTTGGTTTGTTTCAGACCACAAAAGTGGCCCTCAGAAACCTCTGCTGAAATGAACAGTGCTGCGGCTCTAAATCCGCAGCACTGTTGGGTCTGTATTGTGAGTCTGTTCTGGGTTCTCACTCTCCCCAGGGTTACTCTTTGTTCACGCTGTGCAGGGCGTTCAGAATCAGCTGGGCCACCTCTGTGGGATGGCTGACCGCCACCGCGTGTGAAGCAGCAATTTCCACCGTCTGGGCATGAATGCGCTTTGCAGCGTCCCGCTGGGCATCCGGGTTGATGGCGTTGTCCTGGGTGGTGATCAAAAACCAGGAAGGCAGTTTCTTCCAGGCAGGCTCAATGGACAGTTTCTCTCCGAACGCCAGACCTGCCACCGGACGCTGGCTGGCCCCCATGGCATCGCTGATGTCCTGGGGAACATCTGCAGCGAACACCTCGTGAAATTTATCCTGCTGGACGTAGAATTCTCCAGCGGTCCCGGCACCATTGGGGAAAGTGGCTTCTTGCAAGGCAGCATTGAGGGGAGCAGGTTTAAAGGCCTGAATGCTTTCCAGAATGTTCTGTCCCTGATCCAGCCCGAAAGAGGCCACAAAAACCAGTCCCTTTGCATTGGGTGCCTGGGTGCCTGCGTAGGTGATCACCGGACCACCATAAGAGTGACCCACCAGCAACACTGGACCGGGGATCTGGCGCACCACATTGGCGACATATTCTCCATCATTGGTGAGGCCACGCAGGGGGTTGGCCACCACTTTCACAGGAACGCCTTGCTTTTGCAGCACTTTGCTGACTTCATTCCAGCTGGAACCGTCTGCAAAAGCACCGTGCACCAGCACCACAGTGGTGGGAACAGGGGTCTGGGCCAGGGCAAAGGAACCGAGGAGCATCAGGCTGAGGGTTTGCAGGGTTTTTTTCATGGGGTTTCTCCTTTTATTCTTACCTATCAGTAGGTAGATGAGGGGGCAAAAAAATGGGATTCCTTCAAGGCAACACCGCCTGAATGGCCTGGCGGCCAATGGTCTCAAAACGGGACATGTCCCCATACGAACGGGCCAGCAACATTCCCCCTTCCAGGGTGGCCAGAAACACTGCCGCAGCTTCCTGGGGGGTGGAGGTCAGCCGGAGTTCCTGTTTCTCCAGACCCTTTGTGAACACATGGGAAAGCCAGTCTTCATTGAGCTGGAAAAAAGCCCGCACCTCCTGCTGGATGGCTTCTGGCAGCGTGATGTAATCTGCTGCCAGCGCTGCACACAGGCAGATGCGCCCATCTGCATGCACCACCGTGCGGTACCCTACCAGGTAGTTTTCCAGGGCACTGGCTGCAGGAAACTCACCCGTCTGGAACTGGGAAAGATGTCCTTCCAGACGCTCCCGATACCGGCGCACCATGGCGACCCCAAGGTCGGTCTTGCTGGGAAAATGGTAATGGATGCTGGCGTTTTTGATGCCAAGGGCCTGACCGATGTCAGCATAGCTGAAAGCGTTGAAGCCACGCTCCTGCACCAGATGCTGGGCAATGTCCAGGATGCGTTGCTGGGTGTCGGCTTTCTCGGTCATGGGAAGATTCTATACCTACTGATAGGTAGGTGTCAAGAGGTGAGCATCCAGAGCAATCCCCATCAAGCAAAAACCCTGCTGAAAGCAAACCCCCAGCAGGGAACAAAGTCGCCACAGGTCACAACCCCAGCAGTTTCAACCCTTGCTGGATGGTCACCACTGGAATTTTCTTGCTGTTGATGTCATCCAGCGTGTCTTTCAGGTGCTGCAGTTGCACGCTGTCAAATTCATCTGCAAAAGGATGCAGCATGAAAATCAGCCAGCCTTTCTGCTGGATGGCCGCATCCACCTGACCTATGTAAGAGGCCAGCGAATTGTTGCCACTGGTGAAAGCCCCAAAGGGCACCCGATTCAGGTTCAGCAGTTTGAGGGGCTGCAGATTGAGGCCTCCCCAGGCATTCAGGCCCACCTGATACTCCTGTGCAGCAGCCTGCAAAACGGCATCACTGGGACCTCCATAAGGGTAAACCAGTGTGGTCACCTTTACCCCAAGGGCCTCGAGGTCCAGCTTTGAATCGTGGAGTTCTTTTGCCAGATCCGTGCTGCTCAGGGCGTTCAACCCCACATGGGTGCGGGTGTGGCTGGCGAGTTCCCAACCTGCAGCCTGCAAATCCAGCAGGTCGGTCTGGTTCATGTGCCAGTCGTCTTTGCCGATGTAAGCCGTGACAATGCCCGCCACCGCCACTGCATTTTTTTCTTTGAAGATGGGGAGCAGTTTCAGGATGTCCTGTTTGCTGCCATCGTCGCTGACAAAGGTGACCAGGGGCCGGGCCAGACTGCCTGCAATATTGACACTGACGGACACTGCAGCACTCTGGGCCGTGATGTCTTTGCTGTAAAAGGATTTTGCCGTGTAGGTGTAGGTCCCGTTCTGACCCTCAGTGAAACCCTGTCTGGCACTGTATGGGGCCTCTGAATCGGTGAAAAAGAGGCTGCCATTGCGGTAGAACTCCATTTTGATCAGGTTCTTGGTGCTGCTGGGTGTGGCCGTCAGGGTGACCTCTCCAGCCACCTTCAGGATGGTGGGATTTGCAGCGAGTTTGAGGGTGGGATCTGGCTCAGGGGGCACCGGGGGCACCGGCTGGGTGGCGTTGCTGTTGCAACCAGTCAAGAGTCCCAGCAGGATCAAAGCCGTGTAAAGGATTTTCAAGACAACCTCTTTTCTGACTCTTTCTGAAAAAACAACCCTGCAGGATCCAGAAATTTGAATCCTGCCCGGCGGGCCAATGAATTGGTGTTCCCACTATAGAGAGAACAACCCCGGGAAAAACAAAGCATGACCCCTCCCCTGCCCTGGCATTGAGCGGAATGAGGGCAAATTTGACATTGCTCTGGAAAGTTGTCTGGTCAATGAAACCACTTGCAGGATTGGTTTTGTCTGATTTTGGCTTTCAGAGGAGGCGAAAGAGGTCTTACAAAGAGGTGAGGTGTTTAAATCAAATATGGGACAATTAACCTGAAGCACCAGATCTACACTCAAACATGAAATTCCTGTTTCTACTTGTTCTGGGAGTTGAGCTGGTTGCCTGCAGCCCTCCATCTGATGTCACTGGCAAATGGAGATGCTACGACTGCAGCAATCAGGTGGAACTTGACCTGAAACCTGAGGGAATCCTGCTGGTGAACGTAGACCAAAAAATCCAGCAAACCAGATGGTCCTTTGAGAACCACTTCCTTCACTTCGAGTTTGCCTCTGTTGGGGTGCCTCTCAAGGTCCAATTTGCATCGAGCCCACCTGATGCATTCAACACCAATCTCGGGGTCACCGTTGACGTGCGATTTCCTGATTTGAAGCCTTACTTCTGCCTGTGGATTGATGATTATTTCTGTTTTGAAAGGATGTAGTGTGGGAATATGGATGGGCAGGCCAATCATTCAAATCATTTGATCTGCACCAGACCTGATGCCTACCCCTTCACTCCCAGACCCCCACCTCGATCATCAGGTTGAGCTTCTTGCACTTCGGGCATTTGACCCTGAACACCCCGTTGTCAGAGGGTTCATGCAGAACCTCGACCTGATGCCAGACCCTTTTGGGGCAACGGGGAGGCTTCTTCTGGTCTGGGTGCAGATCAAAGAGGTGAAATTCGCGGCAGGTGGTGCAATGCACCAGCACTGTGGGGATTTGCAGCATGCTTTTGCCCAGACCGAGGTCTTCTGGTGGGGTGTAACCGCAGTGCTGGCATTCGTAGTGGTACAGGGTGCCCATGGATCTTTGTCATTGTACCGAACATGCAACAGTTTCATGAACGCCCATCTGGGCAGGTCAGCCAACCAGCACCACATCCAGCGTGCGGGGACCGTGCACCCCTTCCACCCGCACCAGTTCGATGTCACTGGTGGCACTGGGGCCACTGATCCAGGTGAGGGCCTGTCCTGCCTGCACACTGCTTTCCAGTTGCAGCACAGCGTCATGCACCCCCTGCACAATCTGGTCGGTGAAGATGATGCAAATGTGGTGGTCTGGAATCAGTGAAATCACCCGCCTGCCCTGGTGAGCCCCGGAGTCCAGCACCAGGGTTCCGGTGTCGCTGATGCCCAGTTTGCATCCTGTGATCACCACCTCCTGCAGCTTGATTTGGTGGTGGGACAGGGTTCCCGGATCACGGATCAGATCCAGGTTTTCAGGAAGCCATTCCTGAGGGAAATCTTCTGGGACAACCACTTTTTGTTTCTGGCCCAGTGCGCGCCTGATGGCCATGGGCAACTGGGACACCCCTGCAATGCGTTGCACCCGTGCCTTGTAGTCTTCCACATGTTCCACAAAACGCTCTGTGGTTTCCTGTTGGGGTCTGGAAGGTCGGGCAGGATAGGTGGGAAGAGGGGTGCGGGCAGGGTGTTTTGCAGCCCGGATGCGTCTGAGCATTTCCTCTTTCACTGTCCTTGCTCCTTCCACCATTCCCGGAAAGACTGTTTGGGCAGTTCCGGCAGGTCACGGGAATGGGTCCAGCCAGAAAGCAAGCCAGGCAGGACCGTGAATTTGCCGTTCTGTGTGAAGGGTCCCTGCCCCAAACGCCCGAGTTTCAAAGCCCCCTCAAAGCGGTGGGGTTCCTGCATCACCCACAGCATGCTTTTTAAAGCCAGCGATTCCAGGGTGGTGCCTTTCTTCTTGGTGACTTTGCCGCGCAGGTAAATGAGCACCTCTGGAATGTTGATTTTGACCGGGCAAGCATCATAACAGGCCCCACACAAAGAAGAGGCATAAGGCAAAGTGTTGGCCTTGTCGTCTTTCATTTCCAGCAACTGGGGGGTCAGGATCGCCCCGATGGGACCCGGATACACCGAGCCATAAGCGTGCCCTCCAGCCCTTTCATACACCGGGCACACGTTCAGACACGCACTGCACCGGATGCACTTGAGGGCCTGCGACCCCACCTCGTCTCTCAGCACCTGCGTGCGGCCATTGTCCAGCAAGACCAGATGAAATTCTTTTGGGCCGTCATTCTCGGTGACTCCAGTCCACATGCTGTTGTAGGGGTTCATGCGCTCTGCTGTTGAGGAGCGGGGCAGCATCTCCAGAAAAACCGCCAGATCTTCCCATCTGGGCAGCACCTTCTCAATGCCCATGATCGAGACCAGCACATCGGGGAGGGTCAGGCACATGCGCCCGTTGCCTTCCGATTCCACAATGCACACGGTTCCGGTTTCTGCGATGGCAAAGTTCGCCCCTGAAACCGCCATTTTCACACTGAAGAATTTTTCGCGCAGGTAGGTGCGGGCGGCCCCGGCAATCTGGGCAGGTTCATCTGATTCCAGCTTTGCCCCCAGCGTGGCATTGAAGAGGTCACGGACCTCGCTGCGGTTCTTGTGGATGGCGGGCACCAGAATGTGGCTGGGCCGGTCATGGGAAAGCTGCACAATCAGCTCTGCCAGGTCGGTTTCAATGGCCGCCACACCCCGACCCTGCAAAAAACCATTCAGTTCGATCTCGTCTGTGGTGATGCTCTTGATCTTGATGACTTCTTTTGCCCCATGCTTCAGGGCAATTTTCGCCACGATCTCGCGGGCTTCCCGGGCATCTGTTGCCCAGTGCACCTGACCGCCTGCTCTGGTCACGGACTCCTCGAGTTGCAACAAATAGGTCTCCAGGTTTTCCAGCACGTGCTGCTTGGTCTGGGAAGCCACCTCACGCAGGTCTTCCCAGTTGTCCACCTCGCTGACCGCTCTGGTTCGCTTGTCCCGGATGGCCGATGTGACATGGCGCAAATTGCGGCGCATCTGGGTGTTGCTCAGGGTGTCATGTGCTGCGTCCACGAAGGTCTTTGCAGGATGGATGCCACCGTCACTCATGGCCTCACCTGTTTTTCCACGCTCGCCAGAATCTCTGCATAATGCACGGTTCTGGTGCCGCTCTGCATTCTGGAGAGCCCCCCTCCGATGTGCAGCAGACAGGAATTGTCACCAGCCGTGCAAATTTCCGCTCTGGTTTGCATGATGCTGGATGCCTTGTCTGACAGCATGGCGGTGCTGGTTTCTGCGTTCTTCACAGCAAACGTGCCACCAAACCCGCAGCACTGGTCTTTCTGGGGCAATTCCAGAAGCTCCAGACCTTTGACATTGCGCAACAGCTTCAAAGGGGCCTCCCCCACCCGGAGCACCCGCACAGCATGGCAGGTCGGGTGGTAGGTGACTTTGTGGGGGTAATACGCCCCCACATCTTCAATTTTCAAAACATTGACGATGAACTCGGAGAGCTCGAAGGTTTTTTCTGCAAGTTTCAGGGTGGCTTCGTGAAGGGCATGGTCGCCTGCCCACTCTGCAGCCCTGGGGTACAGATCGCGGATCATGGCGACACAGCTTCCAGAGGGGGCCACGATCACCTCGCTGTCTTTGAAGTCTTCAACAAATTTGCGGATGAGGACCAGGGCGTCACTCTGGTACCCGGTGTTGAAGTGCATCTGACCGCAGCAGGTCTGGCTGGCATTGAATCGCACCTCCTGCCCCAGTCGCCTGAGCAGCTGCACGGTGGCCCGGCCCGTCTGGGCAAACAGGGCGTCGTTCAGGCAGGTGATGAAAAGGTCTACTTTCATGGTCTCCTCTGGAAGCCGAGGGCACAGGGCACAGGGCCGAGAGCAGTCAAGGAGCTACAGCAAGAGCCAAAGCCATCCATCAGCATGGAAAAATCTGAAACCACCATTTTATGCCCTCGGCCCTCTCTTGGTTTTACCACGTGCTTGCGGGGCGGCCCGCGTCGCACTGACCGCTCTGCCCTCGGCCCTCGGCAATGTTGTTTCTGGATGGTACACCACCGGACGGATCGAATCGATCAACATTGTTCTGATCTCTGACAAAGTCTGGCCCCGCACCTGCATGGCCTGGGTCAGGGTGTTTCCCAGCAAAGTGCCATCTGCAGGGCCAGCATGGACGGGCAAACCTGTGGCATCTGCGGTCCACTGGCAGAGGAGTTCGATGTGTGCACCTCCGCCCACCACATGCAGCACCTCAAACGTTTTGCCCGTGGTGCGGCCCAGGTCTTGCATGACCCTGCTGTACTGGTCTGCCAGGCTTTTCAGGATCGAACGCACCACTTCACCACGGCTCTGGGGAGCCTGCAAGCCGTGTTCACGGCAGTATTGCTGGATGCGCTCTGGCATGTCCAGTCCGGGGGCCAGGAAACGCCGGTCATCGACATCGAAGGTGCTGGTGTCATGGGCTTCTGCGGCTTCACGGTACAGGACCGGGTAATCCACCCCTCCCCAGCTTCTGCGGCATTCCTGCAAGATCCACAGTCCCATCACGTTTTTCAGGTAACGCACGGTGCCTGAGACGCCCAGTTCGCTGGTGAAGTTGGCCTCGAAGGCCTCTTCAGAAAGGATGGGGCTTTGCAGTTCTGTGCCCACCAATGACCAGGTTCCAGAAGAAATGAACGCCCAGTTGTCTCCGGTGGCAGGCACCGCCACCACTGCAGAGGCCGTGTCGTGGGTGCCTGGAGGCACCACCCGCGCGGCTGGGGGCAGGTGCAATTCCTGTGCCAGTTCGGGAAGCAGGGGAAAAGCCTCCTCTCCCCCTTTGCCAACTTCAGGCAGGAAGTGGGAGGGCAGGTCCAGTGCAGCCAGCAAGGCATGGTCCCACTGTCCAGTCACCGGATCGAAAAACTGGGTGGTGCTGGCATTGGTGATTTCGGTGCGTTTGATGCCCGTCAGCCAGAAGTGCAGCAGATCGGGAACCATCAGGAGGGTTTTGGCCTGGGACAGCAGGTGGGGATGGTCCCTTTTCACAGAGAGGAGCTGGTACAGGCTGTTGAAAGGCAGGAACTGAATGCCGTTTCGCTGGTAGATGTTCCAGCTTCCGTGTTCATCCTGCACCTTTTCCATGACCCCATCTGTGCGGGCATCCCGGTAATGGTGCACCCCGTCCAGCAGCAGGTCATGCTCGTCCAGCAGAGCGAAATCCACAGCCCAGGTGTCTGCGCCAATGGAGTCAATCTGCTGGCCCCGCAGCTTGCCCAGCCCGGTGATGATCTCTTTCCAGAGCGCCAGCACGTTCCAGTACAGACCTGTGGAGGTCTGCACCGGGGTGTTCTCGAAGCGGTGCAGGACCTCCAGGTTCAGGGCACCTTGCTGCACGGTCAGCACGGCAATTTTGCCGCTGGACGCGCCCAGGTCAATGCCCACATGGCGGGTGATCTCAGCGCACATAGGCGATGGGCACCCCACCATCCACAGTCAGTACACCTCCGGTGGTCTTGGCAGATTCACTGGTGGCAAAGAACTTCACGGCCTCTGCGATGTCCTCGGGGAACACGTTCACACGCAGGGTGGTGCGTTTGCGGTAGTGTTCTTCCAGCTGGTCCGGTTCGATGCCATACGTTGCCGCCCGTTCTGCACGCCATTTTCCGTCCCAGATGCTGGAACCTGAAAGCACCGCATCGGGGAGCACGGTGTTCACCCGGATGCCTGCAGCACCGCCTTCTTCGGCAAGGCAGCGGGCGAGGTGCAGTTCTGCGGCTTTGGCGGCACTGTAGGCAGCGGCATTTTTCCCTGCAGCCACACTGTTCTTGGAGGCCACATAAACCAGGCTGCCTCCCACGCTCTGCTTGCGCCAGATCTTGAAGGCTTCACGGGACACCAGAAAGTACCCTGTGGAGAGGATTTTCTGATTCAACTCCCACATCTGCAGACTGGTTTCCTCGATGGGGGCAGAGGAGGCAATGCCTGCGTTGGACACCACCACATCCACCACCCCGTAGGTTTCCAGTGTGGTCTGGAAAGCCTGCTGAATGGCCTGTTCGCTGGTCACATCACAGTGAACGGCCAGGGCTTTGCCTTTGCCATGCTTCTGCTCGATTTCTTCCACGGTTTTTGCAGAGCCCTCTGCATTGATGTCTGCCACCACCACATGCGCTCCTTCTGCAGCCAGACGGTGCACGATGGATTTGCCAATTCCGCTGGCCCCTCCGGTCACAAAAGCCACTTTGCCAGCCAGGGATCTGGGGGCGGGCTTGAGCGAGAGTTTGTACAGTTCCAGCGGCCAGTACTCGATGGCGAAGGCTTCTGCAGCACTGAGGGACACGAAACCCCCCAGGGCTTCTGCACCGCGAATCACCGCAATGGCCCGGTAATACAGCTGATTGGAAACATCTGCATTGGTGATGTCCGATCCGGTGTTGACCATGCCCAGACCGGGAATCAGGATCACACGGGGGTAAGCGGGGAACATCCTGTCTCCCTCGCCTTTGTGGGCCTCGAAGTAAGCTGCGTATTCCTGCAGGTAGTTTGCACTGGCTTCCTGGATGGCTTTTTCCAGCGCTTCCAGGCCCTGTTCAGGCTTCCAGTTCACGAACATGGGGGTGCGTTTCACGTGCACCAGGTGGTCGGGACAGGCGGCTCCCACCTGGGAGACCGTGGGGGCTTTTTCGCTGTTCACGAAAGACAGCACCTCTTCAGAGTCATCAAAGATGCTGATGAAGCTGCCTGCTTTTCCGAGGTTTGCCCGCAGCACCGGGGCAATCTGGCCGTAGACTTTTCTGCGCTCGTCTGCAGGCAGGCCCTCAACCACCTGAGGCCCGAATTCATGGCCGGTGCATCTGGCCGTGATGAAATCTTCGGCTTCCTGAATGATGCTCAGGGTCTTCAGGTAGCTTTCTTCAGAGGTGTTGCCCCAGGTGACCAGACCGTGTTTGCCCATCACCACACACTCCAGGCCGGGGTTGCCCCGCACAGCTTCACCAATCTGTTTGGAGAGCGTGAATCCGGGGCGGATGTAGGGCACCCAGGCGGCACGGTCCCCATAAATTTCACGCATCACCTGCTCACCGTCCGGGCTGCAGGCCAGGGCAATGATGGCATCCGGGTGGGTGTGGTCCACATGTTTGAAAGGAACAAAAGCGTGAAGCAGCGTTTCAATGCTCTGTCTGGGACGGCCCGGTTCAAAGGTGGTGCGGTCCAGGTAAGCGGTCATTTCCTCATCGGTCATGGATTCGCGCTCGATCAGGGGCAGCACCTCTTCAAGTTTCAGGCCAGCAAAGCCGCGTGAGGTGATGGTGGCGATGTCGCTGCCGCTGCCTTTGACCCACAGCACCTCCACATCACGCCCCACATGGTCTTTTTCGATGCTCTTGACGCTGGTGTTGCCCCCGTAGATGTTGACCAGGGTGCGGTCTGATCCGAGCAATTGAGAGCGGTAGGTGAGGGCGTCTAAACCGTCGGTCTGGGGGGCAAGTTGGGGGTTCCAGAGGTTTTTGGGCATGGTTTTCTCCTGCTTCACAAAAGGGCTTGAGGGCTCAGGGGTCATGAAGGAAAGCCGCCGCCCACATCGCTGGACTGGCGATCACGAAGTACTTTTTTCAGGTGGTCGCTTTCTTCGAGGGCTGCATAAGGGTCTGCAGGCAGGTTCTGTTCCTCCCGGAGTTCCCGCAGCAGGGGCCGCACATCTCTGTAAAAGGCGTCCATCACGATGCGGTTGGCTTTCAGGACCTCTCCCTGTTCACGGGCTTCGGTCAGCAGGTCAAAGTCCACGCTCAGGGCTTTTGCATACGCTTCCTGGCAGTTCAGCACGCTTTGCAGCATGGCTTCAAGTTTGTGTTCGATGTTGTGGCTCTGGTCGATCATGAAGGCCACCTCGGAAACGTGCTTCCTGAGCGCTTCAGAAGGGTCATTTTCGGCCTGCACGATCTCCAGATAAATGGCGAACAGTTCCAGAGGGTTGGTGGTTCCGACCACCAGGTCATCGTCTGCGTAACGTCTGGCATTGAAGTGGAAGCCTCCCAGACGGCCAGCGTCCAGTAGCGTTGAGACAATGTGTTCGATGTTGGTGCCCTGCGCATGGTGCCCGAGGTCCACCAGCACCTGGGCTTTTTCTCCGATGGACACGGCATGCAGGTAAGCGAGGCCCCAGTCTGCCAGATCGGTGTGGTAAAAGGCGGGTTCAAAAAGTTTGTACTCGATCAGCATTCTGCCGTCTTCCGGGAGCCTGTCGTGCACCTGCTGCAAAGCTTCACGCAGGTAACGTTTGCGTTTGCGCAGGTCGTCCTGCCCGAGGTAGTTGGTGCCGTCTGCAAACCACAGGCTGAGGTCACGTGACCCGGTCTGCTTCATGACCTCGACGCAATCCAGCAGGTGCTGGGTGGCTTTTGCACGCACGGCTGCATCCGGGTTGGTGACCGATCCCAGTTTGTACTGCACGTCCTGAAACACATTGGGGTTGATGGCCCCCAGTTGAATGCCCAGGTCCTGCGCGTGTTTTTTCAGTTCGCTGTAATCTTCTACCCTGTCCCAGGGGATGTGCAGGGCGACACTGGGGGCAATCCCGGTCAGGCTGTGAATGAATGCGGCATCCTCGACTTTTTCCCACACGGTGCTGGCTGCGCCCGGAGCAGGAAAGGTTTTGAAGCGGGTGCCAGAGTTGCCGTACCCCCAGCTGGGGGTTTCAATTTTTTGTTGTTTCAGGCGTGCTTTGATGGTCTCGGTGTTCATTGTTCCTCTCTTTTTAAGGGTTATGGGCAAGGTTTATGGGGCGATGATCAGGCGGGTCTGGTGGGTGTCCAGATCCACCAGCACATCGTGGGGAGGCATCTGGTCGGTGATCAGGGTGTGGACGCTTCCCATGCGGGTGATGGTGGCCATGGCCTGGCGGCCAAATTTGCTGCTGTCAATCAGGGCAATCACCCGTTTTCCGGTGGCCAGCAAGCGCTCTTTGCTGGAGACTTCCGGCAGGTAGGCATCGGTGAAACCGGTGTTGCTGCTGTACCCCAGGCAGGAAAAGAACACCTGATCCGGGTGAAGGCGAGCTTGAATGTCCTGAAACAACCCACTGATGAAACTGCGGGCGGTGGCATGAAACGTTCCTCCCACCAGCGTGAAAGGCACAGAGAACTGGCTGAGGGTGTTGGCGGCGTCCAGTCCGGTCACCAGACAGTGCACGTTTCTGCCCTGCAATAAATGGGCCAGATGCAGACTGGTGGTGCTGGAATCCAGCGCGATGGTGTCTCCATCAGAGATCAGGCCCAGGGCAGCACGGGCAAGGCGCTCTTTGGCTTCGGTCTGGGTGGAAAGCCTCTGCGAGAGGGCCACCTCGGTCTGGCTGTGGGCATGCAGTCTGGCCCCGCCATGGGTCCGTTCCAGCAAACCCTGTTCAGAAAGCAAATTGAGGTCCCGGCGGATGGTCATGTCGCTGACCCCCAGGTTCTGGGACAGTTCACGGATGCGCACCACCTCTTGCTGGGTGGCCAGATGCAGGATCTTCTGGTGGCGCTGTTGCGCCACCACCAGACTGTCGGTGTTCATGGCTCAAATATATCACAAACTTAACTTTAGTGAACATTATTTTGCAACATTGTGGGCAAAAGTCTACACGAATGAAAACCCATCAGGTCTGGTCCATTCGCGCCCCATCTTCAATTTTGCTGTTTTAAACAGACTTTTTTTCTCTGTTGCGAATTGAACACCAGACTTTTCAACCCCTCAGAAGACAGCACAGGCTTGTCCCGACAGCCAAATCAAACACCATTCGGACATGCATGCACACAAAAATGCTGCAAAAACATGCAAAAGCAGACTCTATTCAAAGCGGCTGGTGTTGTCGGCCCCCGGCACCACCCAGAAACAACTTGTGAATGACCTGCCAACCTGGATTCCAGCAACCCCTGGGGCGGTAATGTCCCGGTAATGCAGCCCGGAGATGCTGAAGGCAGCGAGGAGAGGAGGGCCTGCACCTCAAAATCCCCAGCCCCCCTCAGCACTGCCCTTCAGGAGGCACCCCCATGCTGGTTCAAGAGCGCATGACCCGAAATCCATTGACTGTCGCCCCTTCCACCCCTGCCCTGGAAGCCGCTGCCCGCCTCAAAATCAGCAGGCTGCATGTGCTGCCCGTGGTTGCCCATGGAAAGCTTGTGGGTGTGGTGAAAGAACGGGATCTGGAAGATGCGGCCCACCGGCAGGCAGAGCTGCAACAGCAGCAACTGGAGCAGGTGGGACAGCACGATTCCCTGCCTTACCTGTTCACCCGCCTCTTGCTGCAAAACCTCACGGTGCAAGACGTGATGGCAGAAAGCACTGCTGAACTGGTGCCCACCATGACCCTGGCCCAGGCCGCCCGCACCCTGTTGACCCACCATGTGCTGGGCCTCCCGGTGGTGCAGAACGGCGATCTGGTGGGGGTGCTCACGGTGAGCGATTTGCTGGGAGCCCTGGCAGAAACAGATCCCCAGGTGCAGGCCTGAACTTCATGCTTCTTCAAGAAAGGAACCTGATTCACATGCACAAAACCCTTCTGCTGCTGATGCTCGCTGGTGTCACCTCCCTGTCCCTGGCCGCCGATCCCAGAGGCAACGCTGCCTCCGGCAAAACCCTCTACTCCTCCACCTGCCAGATGTGCCACGGTGACAAAGCGCAGGGCATGGTCGGTCCGAAACTGGCTGGCGTGGTGTCCAAATGGAAGTTTGCAGACTTCAAAAAGGCCATTGCCACCGGGGTGAATCCCTCCAAGAAGACCCTGAGTGCCACCATGCCCCGTTACGGCAAGATGCCTTTCATGGGCTCCAGCAAACCCGCCACCGACCAGCAGATTGCAGATGTGCTGGCCTTCCTGAAGACACTCAAGTGATCTGGGAGAACTGACATGGAAGAGAAATCCCCCAGAGGAACCCTGCTGATTGTGGCCGTGCTGCTGGCCGCCATTGTGGGCATGTGGCTTTTGGTGTACAGCATCATGCTGAGGCAGGCCTGACATGGACCCCCACACCATCGAGCGTTTCGAGAAAGGCTGGATGCTGCTGGCCGCCACCCTGGTGCTGGTCTTGATCGGGGTGACCCTCAGCAACGTGGTGCAGGCTGCTGTGCCTGCCGTGGACATGCACCACCACACCCTGAAAAGTGTGAACCCCCAGGACCTTTCCAGCACCCCCTTCGCCACCCCCGGACTGAAACAGAATGAAATGGGACAGTACGAGCTGTACATGCTGGCCCAGGCCTTCATGTTCAATCCTCCAGTTGTGAAAGTGCCTGCAGGCAAACCCATCCAGCTTTTTGTGACCTCCACAGACGTGGTGCACGGCCTGCAGATCGAGAACACAAACATCAACATCGAGGTGATCCCCGGTGTGGTTGGGCAGGTGACCTACACCTTCAAGAAGCCCGGCGTTTACCGCGTGGGCTGCAATGAGTACTGCGGGGTGGGCCACCAGAGCATGATGACCCAGCTGATTGTGGAGGAAACCCCATGACCACGAGCACCTTCACCCCCTCCCAGGAGCAGGCCTACGCCACCCACCCGGAGAAGAAAATCGCGCTGTACTACACCGTGACCGGCCTGATTTTCCTGCTGGTCGGGGTGCTGCTTGGCCCCCTGCAGGCCCTGAATTACGCGGGCATTGATGTCTACAAGTACCTGCCCTTCCTGAAGTCCTACTACCAGGGCCTGACCCTGCACGGGGTGCTCAATGCGCTGGTGTTTACCACCTACTTCATTTGCGGCATCCTGCTGTACTTGCCTGCCCGTGAACTCAATTTGCGTCCCAACCTGAAATTCGCCTGGTTCACCTACTGGCTGATGAATTTCGGGGTGGTGCTGGCCGCCATTGCCATTCTGGGCAACAACGCCAGCGTGCTGTACACTTTTTATCCGCCGCTCAAGGGCTCTCCCCTGTTCTACATCGGGGCTGCGCTGCTGGTGGCTTCCAGCTTGCTGGTGGGCGGTCAGACCATCTACATGTGGACCGGCTGGAAACGCCAGCATCCCGGAAAAGTCACGCCCGTCACCACCTACATGAGCGTGGCCACCTGGTTCATGTGGATTCTGGCCTCGCTGGGCATCGTGGTGGAAGTGGTGGTGTACCTGATTCCCTGGTCATTGGGCTGGACCCCCACCGTGGACCCCCTGCTGGCCCGCACGCTGTTCTGGTACACCGGACACCCCATCGTGTACTTCTGGTTGCTGCCCGCGTATGTCAGCTGGTACGCCTTCATTCCCAGACAGAGCGGCGGCAAGATTGTCTCTGAACCCCTGGCCCGTCTGGCTTTCGGACTTTTCCTGCTGCTGAGTGTTCCGGTGGGATTGCACCACCAGTTCACCGATCCTGGCATCTCCAACACCTGGAAGTTGATCCAGATGTGCCTGACTTTCGCTGTGGCCGTGCCCAGCATGCTCACGGCTTTCAGTGTGGGGGCCAGCCTGGAATACGCTGCCCGACTGAAAGGTGGCAAGGGATTGGTTGGCTGGATGGGGAAACTGCCCTGGCAGGACGCCTCTTTCACTGCGCAGGTGCTGGCCATGACCAGCTTCATCTTCGGTGGGGCAGGTGGCATGGTGAATGCCAGCATGTCTCTGGACCATGTGGTGCACAACACCGCCTGGATTCCCGGTCACTTCCACATCACCGTGGGCACCGCCACCACCCTGACCTTCTTCGGGATGACCTTCTGGCTCTTGCCCCACCTGACCGGCAAGAAACTCTTCAGTCCAAAAATGGCCCTGGCGTCCTGCTGGTGGTGGTTCATCGGCATGATGACCTTCGCACTGGGGATGCACTGGGAGGGACTGCTGGGGATTCCCCGCCGTGCCCACATCGCTGCTTTGCCTGCAGAACAACTGGCCCAGTACAGCCAGAACGCCCACATCCCCATGGTGCTCACCGGAATCAGCGGCATGCTCTTGCTGGTCGGGGCCATCCTGTATTACACGGTGGTTGCTGGCACGCTGTGGGGCAACCAGCGGGATGTTAAAAATGCTCCAGAAATCCCTTTCAGTGAATCCCTGACCCCCACCGAAAGCCGCCGCAGTGTGCGGGTGCTGGACCGCCTGTGGCTGTGGTTCGGGGTGGCGTTCCTGATCGTGCTGGGCGCTTACCTGCCCGTGATCCTGCCCATGCTGCACAACCCCACCCTGGTGCCTGGAATGCGGCTCTGGTGAATCAGGAGGTTTCAAAGAAAAAGAGAACCTGCGGGTTCTCTTTTTTGGTCTGGCTTTATGTCAGTCTCGTGCCACAATCACCTTGACCTGGGCGTCCTGCAGCATCTTTTTCATGGCAGAATCGGGTTCCTGATCGGTGATCAGGATGTCCACATCGGTCAGCGGCACGATGCTGGAGAAGGCCAGCACCCCGAATTTGGTGTGGTCAATCAATGCGATCACGGTTTTGGCAGACTGAATCAGGCGGTTTTTGACCTCGGCTTCCACCAGACTGGCATCGGTCAGGCCCCCTTTCAGGCTGAGGCCACGGGCAGAAAAGAACACCCGGTCCGGATGCAACCGTCCCAGCACCAGCTCGCTGATGGGACCAGAGAAACCGCGCACCACTGGATTGAAGGTTCCGCCCACCACGGTGAAAGGAATCTTGGAGGAGGCCAGCACATTGGCTGCGTCCAGGCTGCTGGCCAGCACATGCAGGTTCTCACGGGCAGAAAGCACACGGGCAATTTCCAGGGTGGTGGTGCTGGCATCCAGCGCGATGGTGTCTCCATCCTGAATCAGTTTTAACGCCTCGGCAGCAATGCGGCGTTTGGCGTCCAGTTCGGTCTGGGCACGCATTTCGTAGGCCACATCCATCTGGGCCTGCTCGACCAGTCTGGCCCCGCCGCGCACCACTTCCAGCACCCGCTGTTTTTCCAGCTCCTGCAAATCCCGCCGGATGGTGATGTCATGCACCCCCATGGCCTGGGCAAGGTCCCGGATGGGCACGAATTTGGAGGTGAGCAAAGCTTCCAGGATTTTCTTTTTCCGCTCTGAGGCGTTCATGCAACGATTATAGCAAGATGAAACAATTTTCTGTTTTTTTGTGAAACCAAAACATGACCTGCTTCATGAAATGGTCTTAACCTGTACTGAAACATCTTCCAAGAAAGCTGTCAGACCCGGCTCTGTAAGATGAAACACAGTAGAAGTTTTCTCATTTTCTGTCTGGAGCTGACCATGAACACACCGCTGGAACATGAACAGGCCCGTCTGGAGGCCCTGCACCGACTGGAGGTGCTGGACACCGCCGCAGAAGAAACCCTGGACCGCATCACAAGGGTGACGGCGGCCCTGTTTGATGCCCCCATCAGCCTGATCAGCCTGGTGGACCGCGACCGCCAGTGGTTCAAATCCTGCCATGGGATCAATGCTTCGGGAACAACACGCGATGTGGCCTTCTGTGCCCGAACCATCCTGCTGGACACCCCCGGCGAGGTGCTGGTGGTCGAGGACGCCTTACAGAATCCTGAATTTGCACGCAATCCTTATGTGGCGGGTTTTCCCAACGTTCGTTTTTATGCTGGCGCACCTTTAAGAACCCCGGATGGTTACCATCTGGGCAGTTTGTGCATCATGGACACCCGGCCCCGCCCGGACCTCAGCCCACAGCAAAAACAGCAGCTCACCGATCTGGCCGCCACCGTGATGGATCTGCTGCTGCAAAGGCAGGCCCGCAGGCAGATGGAGCAGATGGAGCAGAAAGTCTCCAGCCAGCAGCGCAGGCTGCAAACCATCCTGCAGAAAACCCAGACAGCAGCCTGGATGGTGGACCTCGCCAGCGGAGTTCTGGAAGTGCAAGACGGCACCATGCTGACTGAACTGGGTTTCCCGGACACTGCAGAAGCCTTCAGTGCACGGGTGCAGGAAGAAGACCTGCCCGGCCTGATGGCAAGCTGGAACCACACCATTGCCACCGGTGAGGAATCCGAATCCCGCTACCGCTTCAAGGATGAAGGCCAGGAGCACCGCTGGTACAGCAGCCGTATCCACCTGGAACGCAGCCCGGAGGGGCACCCTGCACGCATTCTGGGCATCTCCCACGATGTGACGCGTGAACACGAACATGCCAGACAGCTCACCGAGAGCGAAACCAAACTGCGGGCTGTGATCGATCACAGTGTGGACGCCATCTGCATCAAAGACCTGGATGGGCGTTACCTGCTGGTCAACAAAGCCGCCTGTGAGCTTTTGCAGCGCCCCATGGAAGAAGTGCTGGGCAAAATCGACCACAGTGAGCCGCGCCTCACCCAGTTTGACTTGCAGGTGATGCAGTTGGGGCAACCCATCACCTACGAGCATCAGGTGCAAGAGCGCACCGTGCTGACCAGCAAATATCCCTTCGTGCAGGATGGTCAGGTGCGGGGGGTGGTGGGGGTCAGCCGGGACATCACCAACCTCAAGCAGATGGAGCAGTTGCTGCGCAGCCACAACCAGACCCTGGAAGAAACCGTCAAATCCCGCACCCGTGAACTGGAAATCCTGAACGCAGAATTGCAGCACCAGGCCATTCATGACCCCCTGACTGGACTGGCCAACCGTGCCCTGCTGCAAGACCGCCTCTCCCAGGTGATGCACCGCATGGAACGCCACCCCGACCAGCAATACGCCGTGATGTTTTTAGATTGCGACCAGTTCAAACGCATCAACGACACCTACGGGCACTCCGTGGGGGACCGCTTCTTGCAGGCTTTCTCTGCCCGCATCTCCTCTGCCGTGCGGCCTTACGACACCGTGGCCCGCTTTGGTGGAGATGAATTCGCAGTGCTGCTGGAAGGTTTACAGGATGCAGAGCAGGCCATCACCATCGGACAGCGGTTGCAACAGTGCCTCACCGAGCCCTTTGAAGTCGGAGGCAAGCACCTGCATGCCAGTTCCAGCATCGGACTGGTGATGGGGGCCGCCCATTACACCCACCACGACGAGGTGCTCCGGGACGCCGACACCGCCATGTACCACGCCAAGGAATCCGGTCTGGGACAGCTGAAATGCTTTGAAGACGGCATGCGTGAACGGGTTTTGCGCCAGAGCTGGCTGGAAAACGAACTGCGCCTTGCCCTGCAGGAAGAAGCCATCATGGCCTACTACCAGCCCATTGTGGACACCCGCACCGGACAGGTGCGCGGATTTGAAGCCCTGGCCCGCTGGAAGCACCCGGAACGGGGTTTCATCAGCCCAGCCGAATTCATTCCGGTGGCAGAAGATGCTGGATTGATCGTGGACCTGGACCGCCTGATCCTCAAGCAGGCCTGCCAGCAACTCAAACTCTGGAAAGCCGAACACCCCCACCTGCAGGACCTGTACCTGAACGTGAACATGAGCAGCGTGCAGTTCTCCAGACCCGAATTTGCTGCCGTGGTGCAAAGCACCCTGCAGGAAACCCAGAGCGAGGGCATCCATTTGCATCTGGAGATCACCGAGAGCCTGATGCTGCAACGCACCCAGATGGTGGCAGAACACCTGCAAGCCCTGCACGATCTGGGGGTCAAACTGCACATCGACGATTTCGGAACCGGGTACTCCTCGCTGGGTTACCTGCCCAGATTCGGGGCCTCTGCCCTGAAGATCGACCGCTCTTTCATCCGGGACATCTTGAAAGCCCCCCAGCAGGCCGAACTGGTGCGCACCATCATCACCATGGCCCACAATCTGGGCATGACCGTGGTTGCAGAAGGGGTGGAAACCATCGAGCAGCAACAATGGCTGCTGCAGGAAGGCTGCGATTACCTGCAGGGGTTTTTGTTCTCCCCACCCGTGGAGCACAGCAAGGCGAGGTCTTTTTTGATTGAGACGCTGGAAGTGTGAAACCAGACTTAACAGCATCCTGATGTCCAGGTTCCTGTCCCCTCTTCCTTAAAACACATGTTTATTTTCAGTCATCTGATGTATTCTTTAAGAGAGCTGGAGGACAAGATGGCTGTTTTTGACACCTGGGAAAAGATGGGTTTTGGCTTTTTTGAGATTTATAGAGCAGGATTTCAATTTGAAGATTTCATTGATCATACATGGAATCCAGAGTTAAGGGACAAAGTGGCTGATTATTGCAGGAATGGCATATCATTTATCAGTGCTTCGAGTGGAGAATTTATACACTGCAGCATCTGCGGCATTTATGCAGGAGAAGCAAGCTCTGTTTATTCAGATGGCACTTTTGTCTGGCCACAAATACTGTGGCACCACATCAAAGATCATGGCATAAGAATTCCAGAAAACATGTTAAGACATATTGAGTCTGTGGGTTTTAGAGCAGCCACCCTGGAAGATGTAGAACACATGGATCTGATCACAACCTCCAAAATCATATTTCAATGATTCATCTCCTCGGATGGAAATCCTGACGTTTTAATCAGAGGGCAGACAGGGTTTTTTAATGTCCCGTTCTGCCCCTTTACACCATCAACTGGCTTTCAACCCTCCAGCGAACCCCTCACTCCAGATGAAACACCTGTTCCAGCGGCACGCTGTACGGAGACTGGTCCGGGTTGGTGACCATGATGTCTGCCATGCAGGCCCACCAGCGTTGCATCACTTCCTGGGTGGGCAAATCATCCATCTGGTGGTCCCCTGAGCGCCACAGCACGGCAAAAAGCGTTGAGGTTTCCCTGTCCAGAAAGATGCTGTAATCCCGGATGCCCGCAAGGCGCAGGAGGTCGCGCAGTTCAGGCCAGATCTCATCGTGGCGTTTCTGGTATTCGGCTTCCTGACCGGGAAAAAGTTTCATCTTGAAGGCGATTTTCTGCATGGTTTACTTCTTCTTTCTGGACAGCTTCTGCAGGATGTTGGGCAGCGCAATCGCCAGAATCAGCAGGCTTCCCACCACAATGGAACCCACAATGCCGGGGATGTTTAAGAGGCCCATCCCGAAGCTGATCATGCCCAGCAGGAGGACCGCCAGTACCACGCCAGAAATGCTGCCCGTTCCACCCGCGATGCTGACCCCTCCCAGCACCACCATGGTGATCACATCCAGTTCCCAGCCCTGCCCGATGTTGGGACGGGTGGAGGAGATGCGGGCGGTGAGGAACACGGCGGCCAGACCTGCAAAAGTGCCACTGAGCAGAAACAGCACCAGTTTGTTTTTCAAAACCTGAATCCCAGAAAACCGCGCAGCTTCGGGGTTGTTGCCCATGGCGTAGAGGTTGCGGCCCAGTCGGGTCAGGTGCAAAACCCCACCCACCAGCACAGCCAGGACCAGAAACACCACAAAAGAAATCGGCAGGTAGGTGAACCAGTAGGACTGTCCCAGTGCAGCGAAAGACTCGGGGTACTCGGTGAGGGCAGTGTCGCCCAGGATCGCCTGCGAGATGCCCCGGAACAGGCTCATGGTACCCAGCGTGATGGCAATCGAGGGAATGGCAAAACGCACCACCAGAAAACCGTTCAGCAGTCCACACAGCGCTCCGGTCAGGATGCCTGCCACAATGAGCACCGGGGTGTCCAGCCCCTGTTTTGCCAGCAGGCCCATCACCAGACTGGACAGGGCAATGATGGAGGCCACAGACAAATCAATTTCACGGACCAGGATCAGCAGGGCCATGGCGAGGGCCATGATGCCTTTTTCAGCAAAGTTGGCGGTGGCATCCCCCAGATTGAAGGGGTCCCAGAAGTATTCGGTGAGGCGGCTGTTTAACAGCATCACCGCAATCAGGAACACCGTGAGGAAAACCTCCCATTTCCTGAAGAAGTTCCCTGCTTTGTTGTTTCCCTGTGCAGGGAGGGGTTTCACGAGGTCTCCTTTCATACCTGACCTGCCTGCTGGTTCTGACCGGTCTGACGCAGAATGTTCTTGCCAATGGCTTTTCTGGCCCCCTGGTTGACCACCACGGCCACCAGAATGGAAAGGCCCACCAGTGCGGTCTGCCAGAACGGGGAAACATGCACCACGGGCAGGGCGTTGTAGAGGCCCACCAGAAACAGTGAACCCAGCATGGTGCCGATCACGGTGCCCACGCCACCAGCAATGCTGACGCCGCCCAGCACACATGCAGCAATCACCTGCAGTTCAAAACCCTGTGCAACTTCAGTGTAAGCAATGGCGTAACGGGCCACCCACAACACCCCCACAATGCCAGACACCAGACCGCTCAGCACATAAAGCGCGAAGACGCGGGGTTTCTCGGGGATGCCCACGTACTTGCTGGCCGAGGGATTCCCACCATATGCGCGGATTTCCCGGCCAAAACGGGAATGATGCACCACCACAAAGAACAGACCCAGCACCACCAGAAATTCCCATTGCAGGGTGCTGAGGCCCAGAAAACGGGCGTTGGGAAAGTCCATCACATGCTGCGGTAAATCCTTGGAGGTGATCCATTTGCCCTCGCTGACCACGTAAATCAGGCCCCGGAACACGCTCATGGTGCCCAGGGTCGCCACGATGGGGGGCAAATTCAGTCCGGTGATCAGAAAGGAATTGACCATCCCCAGCAGGCTTCCGGAAACAGCTCCCACCAGCAGCAGCACAGGCATGGGAAGCCCAGGAAAATGCTGTGAGAGCAAAGCCACCAGCATCCCACTGAGGGCCAGATTGGAGGCGACAGAAAGGTCAATCCCCCGGCTCATGATGATCAGCATCTGGGCCAGGGCAAGGGTCAGCAGCAATGCGCTGTCGTGCCAGAGGGTGTCCAGGGTCTTGATGCTGAAAAAAGAGGGGGTGATCAGGCCCACCAGCACGAAACCCAGCACCAGAATCAGGAGCAGCACAGCCTCCTGGCGGTGTGTCTTCAGGAGCTTCATGCGACCTCCCCATCTGCCACACCAGCGGCCAGTTTCACGATTTCGTGGGCCTGGGCGGTTTTTGCGTTCACTTCTCCCACCACTTTTCCTTCCCGCATCACCAGGATGCGGTCTGCAAGGTGCATCACCTCGGGCAACTCACTGGACACCAGAATCACCGACAGTCCCTTCTCCACCAGTTCCCCCATGAAACTGTGCACAGCGGCCTTGGCCCCCACATCAATGCCCTTGGTGGGTTCGTCCAGAATGATCACGGCAGGCTGGGTGGCCAACCATTTGGAAATCACCACTTTCTGCTGGTTCCCTCCAGACAGCTCTGAAACATGCTGGTCGAGGTGGGCGGCTTTCAGGGAGAGGCGGGAGCTGTACTCCTGGGCCAGTTGCAGCTCACGGCGGCGGTTCAGAAAAAAGCCCAGCCGCGGCAAACTCGGCAGGGTGATGTTGTGCACGATGCTCATGGGCAAAATGGCCCCGCTGACCTGACGGTCTTCTGGCACGTACACCAGACCTGCTTTTAAAGCATCTGCAGGAGACTTCGCCCAGAGCTTCTTGCCCAGCAACTTCACCTCGCCTCTGGCATGGGGGGACAGGCCAAAAAGGGCTTGCATGGCCTCGCTGCGTCCAGCACCGATCAGGCCATAAAAGCCCAGAATCTCCCCTTTGCGCAGCTGAAAAGAAATCCCGGAAAACTCTGTGGGATGCGAGAGGTTTTTGACCTCCAGCACCACCTCTCCAGGGATCACGTCTTTCTTGGGGTACAGCGAACCCACATCCCGACCCGCCATCAGGCGAATCAGGTCGTCGCTGGTCACATCCTGGATGTTCCCATCTGCAACTTTTTCACCGTCACGCAGCACCACATAGCGGTCCGAGAGTTCAAAAATTTCATCGAACTTGTGGGTGATCAGGAGGATCCCTTTGCCCTCCTCTTTCAGCTGCCGCACAATCCGGTACAGGTCCTCGATTTCGGCCCTGGACAGTGCCGCTGTGGGCTCGTCCATGATCACGATTTTTGCATCCTGCACCAGTGCACGGGCAATCTGCACCAGGTGCTTCTGGGCCACGCTGAGGTCTTTTAAAGGGGTTTCGGGGGTGAATTTTGCGTCCAGTTTTTGCAGCACCGTGCGGCTTTTTTCCAGCATGGTTTTCCACTGGATCAGGCCCCCCGCAAAGAAACTGCGCTTCACTGGAGCCTGTCCCATGAACAGGTTTTCTGCCACGCTCAGTTCATCAAACATCACGGTTTCCTGATGGATGGCCGTGATGCCCGCATTCCAGGCATCCTGTGGGCTGGAAAGATGAATGGTGTGCCCCTCTGCCTGAATCTTGCCGCTGTCGGGCTGGTAAATCCCGGTCAGCATCTTCACCAGGGTGGATTTTCCGGCACCGTTCTCACCCACCAGGGCCACCACCTCGCCCAGACCCACCGTGAATGAAACCCGGTGGTTGGCGCGGGTGGCCCCGAAGCTTTTGCCGATGTCCTGCACAGATAAATATGGGATCATGTTGAACCTTTTGCGGGAGAGGACTTTATGAGGGACTGGGGATGTCTCGCTTGTTGCCGAGAGCCGAGAGCCGAGAGCCGAGAGCCGAGAGCCGAGAGCGTAGGGTGCTCCATGCCTTAAACGGTATCAAGGGGTTTTTGTAGCCCTTTGCGGATGCTTTAGCGAAATGTCAAACCTGCAAAGCTTTAGCAAAAGAAATCTTTTGCCCTCGGCCCTCGGCATTTTCTCAGAAAATCTTCGCGAACTTATCCACGTTGCTCTTGTCAAACGTGAAGGGCTCTGCCATGGCCGCTTCGGTGTTCTTGTCCAGGGTGATTTTGCCCATGCGTCCGATGTTGATGACCTCTCCACTTTTGCCTTTGGCCTTGCCAGTCACAAACTGGTAAGCGGCGTACACGGCAGAGTAACCCAGGTCGATGGGGTTCCAGATGGCGAAGGTGTCCACGCTGCCTGCTTTGACATAACCGGCCATTTCAGAGGGGAGGCCCAGGCCGCTCACGAAGACTTTGCCCACCAGTTTCTGGTCCACCACGGCTTTGGCGGCTGCACTGATGCCCACGGTGGTGGGGGCAATGATGCCTTTGAGGTCAGGGTACTTCTGGAACAGGGCCAGGGCTTCACGGTAGGACTTGTCAGACTGGTCATCGCCGTAAACCACGTCCACGAGGTCCAGATTCTTGTATTCGGGTTTCTTGAGGGTGTCTTTCATGGCGGCAATCCAGGCGTTCTGGTTGGTGGCCTGGGCGGTGGCGCTCAGGACCGCGATTTTGCCTTTGCCTCCGATGGTCTTGCTGATCATGTCGATCTGTTTGAAGCCAATCAGGGCGGTGTTGGAGGGGTTCAGGTGCATCAGGCGTCCGGCTTTGGCCACCCCGGAGTCAAAGGAAACCACTTTGATGCGGCGCAGCATGGCTTTTTTCAGCACGGGCACCAGGGCGTTGGCATCGTTGGCACTGATCACGATGGCGTCCACCTTCTGGGCGATCAGGTTGTTGATGACCTCGATCTGGCCTTCTGCGGTGGGACTGGTGGGTCCGGTGTAGATCAGTTCCACGTTGCCCAGCGCTTTGGCGGCTTCCTGGCCTCCATCTCTGGCAGCATCGAAGAAGCCGTTTCCGAGGCTTTTGACCACCATGGCAATGCGGTAGGTTTTCTGGGCCTGGGCTTCCTGGGCCAGAGCAGCGGTGGTGATCAGCAGGGCGGACAGCAGCAGTTTACGGTTCTTCATGGGGTCTCCTGGGGGTCAGATGCAAGTTCTTTGCAGCTTTTCAACACGATCATGTTATCTTTTGTTTCGTATGAACATTATTGTGTTCGTGCCCCCTGAATGTCAAGTCCCAAACATGACCCAGACGCAGGAAATTCTCCTTGACTCATTCTGTGAGACAACCCCTTTTGCGGCTCAATCCCATCCAGAAAGGGCTTCTGGTCCAGCAAAAGGCCAGGTGATGCTTTTCACTTTTAACATGTATTTGCAATTTTATGTTCGATTGATGTTAAATCGGCCAATCTGCTGCTTTCTCCGCTTCAAGGATCCTTATTGATCTACGCAAAAAGAACTGTAGGGGGTCTGGGTGTCCTGACCGTTCTATTCGCTTTCTTGCCCCTAAAGCGTGCTCCCCGGACGGCCGGGTTCGCACTGGGCGCTTGCTCAGCCAAAAGCACCTGCAGTGCTTTTGGCGAACATCAATAAGGGTCTTGCATGCTTGCTGCTGTGGTTCTCTTAAAATAAAGCCTGTGAAACCTGATCCCCCTTCTAAAAAATCCAGATCCCTCTTTTCTCCCCTGCTGTCCCTGTTCCTTCTGGCCATGCTGTTGCTTGCTGCAGGTGTGGTGCTCAGGGCCAGAGAAAACTCCGTTGCAGAAGAGGCCCTGGCAACCGCCACACTCCTGGCAGAAGACATCCTGGATGCCCTCAGGGAAGTGGAAACAGCCAGCCCGGATTCCAGTGGAACCGGGGGGAAATGTGAATTTGGCGTATCTCACATGACGGTTCATGCCAGCACAGCAAGCCGCTTTCTGGAGGTTCCTGAAGGGGTTCAGAATGCAGCCTGCACCAGCAACAAAACAGCCTTTCTGGTCACGGTCACCACCGCAGGACAGCAGGTCCAAAAAAGCCTGAAAAAAGTTCCACCGATTCGGGAAACCATGGAAGCCCTGGCACACAAAGGGGGGCAACTGGTTCTGGAAGCCATTTCTGCTGTAGAAACAGCCAACCCAGATTCCACAGGGGCAGAGGTCACCTGTAACTTTGACCCTGACCACAACACAGTCACCGTGTTTTCAGGCATGCACAGCAGGGTGGTGGAGGTTCCCACCCAGATCAGCTGGATTGGCTGCCACTTCGCCACCAATGCCCACGAGGTGGATGTCATGACCTTCCGCGGCATCAGGGTGTCTGAAACCCAGCCCGTAAATCCTGCCGTTCTGGAAAGAAGCCTTAAATCTGAAAACGCAGACCAGACGCTGGCCAGCAAATGGGCCCGTGAGGTGCTGCATGCCATGTTTGAGGTGGAAAAAACCAATCCCTACTCCACAGGAGCAGATGCAACCTGCAGGTTCGGCCCGGAGGGTGTCACCGTGCAGTCCGGGACCACAAAAAAGGTGGTGCCAACACCTTCTCAGACCCTCCTGGGCAGGTGCACTTCTTCCAAAACCGGGTTCAGGGTGGTCCTGAGCACTTCAAAGGGCAACACAACCTCTGAAACCTGGACAAAATAGAACATCACATCCAGAAGACACATGAAAATCTGAGCCGCTGATACATCTAAACTGCACTGTCAAATCTTTTTACAATTCCAGATCATCTGGTGCAAAAATACTTTTATATCAGAAACCAAATGCGGCATGCGCAGGTAAGAAATTTGATATGCTCTCATTCTACAATCAATTCAGGGTTTTTTCATTCAGAATTCAAAACCCAGGTAAAGGAGTTTTTATGCGCATTGACATGTCCGGAAAAGGCTTTACCCGTATGGTGCAGGTGGCCACCCTCCCCTTGCTGGGAACCCTCACAGGTTGCGGTCTGTTTTCACCCCTCCCAGCCATCACCCCAGCCCAGAAAGCCGCCACTGCTGTCCTCGCTGCCCTAGCAGACGTCGAAAAGAACAACCCCTACTCCACCGGTCTCGATGCCACCTGCACTTACCTGGACGGCAAAGTCACCGTGCAGTCTGGAGAACAAAAGAAAACCCTGGACGCTGCTGCCCTCAAGAAAATCACCTGCAGCAGCACCCAGGCTGAATTCTCAGTCACCATCATGCCCACCGTTGGCAGAGAATTCACCCAGAAAACCAGCAAAGACCCCGATCTGATGGGTGCCCGCAAAGTCGCCCTGGAAACCCTGCAAGCCATGGACAGCACAGAGTCCAGCAACGCAAATTCCAACGGAGCAGATGCCGTGTGTGACTTTACTGCCCCCACCCTGACGGTCACCTCTGGCAAGGAAACCCGCAAAGTGGCTGCCCCTGAGGCCATCATCAGCATTTCCTGCAGCAACACCATCGGGATTTACACCGTAGAAATCAAGACCAAAAAAGGTCTGACCCTGACCCAGAAGCAGAACAAACCTGAAGACCGTTTTGCTGGACTGGTGGCCCGCGATGTGCTGAAAGCCATGGCAGAAGTGGAAGAAGCCAACCTGTCATATTATCAAAGGGTTTTCGTCTGTGATTTCACTGCGCCTCAGATCACGGTGACTGCTGGAACAGCATCTCTCATTGTGGATGCTCCCCTTCCAGTCAATGGTGTCACCTGCACCAGCACTGCAACAACTTACTCGGTCACGGTCACCACCAGTGATGGTCATGCGGTCACCAGAACTGTAGCGAAAGATCCAGCCATTCTGGAAAGAGACAGGAAAGCTGCAGAAACTGTGGCCAACAGTGTGCTGGATGCCATGGCTCTTGTGGAGAAAAACAACCTGACTTCCACTGGAGCAGATGCCACCTGCAGTGCCATCGCCAGTGGATCCATCACAGTCATTTCTGGCGCAGAAGTTCAGGAGGTCCCAGCACCTCTGCCAGTCAACTCTATAACCTGTACCTCCACCCAAACCATATTTTCTGTCACAGCCAACACCACCAGAGGAGTTTCTTTCACCCTGACCCGTCCAAAAGACCCTGCCATCATGGAAAACGACAGGCTTGTGGCAGAAACCGTGGCCCAGAATGTGGCCCATGCCCTCCTGGAAGTGGAAAAAGCCAACCCTGATTCCACTGGAGCAGATGGACTCTGTGCTTACAACACCCCCACAGTCTCAGTGATTTCAGGTGCTGAGCACCGTGATGTGGCCGCTCCCCTGCCTGTGACCAGCGTGACCTGCTCCTCCTCTCTTTCTTCCATCGATGTGACGGTGTGGACCGCCAGAGGCAACCAGGCAAGCTTTTCACTGACGAAATAAACCCCTTTCCTGCATGCCCTGAAACCAAAAGCAGAACTGCCAGAGCAGTTCTGCTTTTTTGAGATCTTCAGTTTACTCAGTGTTCCAGAGCTTCCTTGATCTGCCCGAACTGTGCCCGGTGAAGGCGGCTGTACACGCCGCCAGAGTGAATAAGCTCTTTGTGGTGCCCCTGTTCGGAGATGCCTTCTTCGGTGACCACCACAATGCGGTCTGCACCCCGGATGGTGGCGAGGCGGTGGGCAATCACCAGGGTGGTGCGGCCTTTCGCCAGTTCAGCAATCGACTGCTGGATGGCGGCTTCGGTTTCGGTGTCCAGGGCAGAGGTGGCTTCATCCAGAATCAGGATGGGTGGGTTTTTCAGGAACATGCGGGCAATGGCCAGCCGCTGTTTCTGGCCTCCAGAGAGCTTCACGCCGCGTTCTCCGATGAGGGTGTCCAGTCTGTCCGTCTGGGCTTCAATGAAGTCTGAGAGTTTTGCCCTTCTGGCTGCGTCCCAGATCTGTTCTTCGGTGGCATCGAGTTTGCCGTACAGGATGTTCTCCCGGATGGTGCCTGCAAAGAGAAACACGTCCTGCTGTACAATCCCGATGTGCTGCCTGAGGGAGGCCAGGGTGAAATCCCTCAGGTCTGTCCCGTCTATGGTGATGCGGCCCGAATCCACCTCGTAGAACCTGGGGAGCAGGCTGCACAGGGTGGTCTTGCCTGCCCCGGAGGGTCCCACAAAGGCCACAGTCTCACCAGCATGGATGGTGAGCTGGATGCCGCTCAGGACGGATTTCTGTCCTTCATAACCGAAAGTGACATCCTGGTAAACAATTTCTTGCTGCAACCCTGGAAGCTCCCAGGCACCTTCGCGGTCCTGCACGTCTGGAAAGGTGTCCATCAATTCCAGGTAGCGTTTGTAGCCAGCAAAGCCCTGGGGATAAAGCTCGATGATGGCGTTAATTTTCTCGATGGGACGGAAAAACACGTTGGTGAGCAGCAGAAAACCCACAAATTCACCGTAGGTGAGCTGCTTCTGGATCACAAACCAGGTGCCGCACACCATCACGAACAGACTGATGAAACGCATCATCATGTAGCTGATCGAGTTGTTTCTGGCAATCAGCTGGTAGGACTGCAGCTTGGCTTTCCTGAAACGCTGGTTGTTGACTTCAAATTTGGCTTTTTCATGTTTTTCGTTGGCAAAGGCCTGCACCACCCGGATGCCTGAAATGTTGTCTTCCACACGGGCACTGAAATCTGCAATGTCAGACAGCAGTTGCTGGATGGCTTTTGTCATCTTGCCATTGAAGTACAGGACCAGCCAGATGATCAGGGGCACCACCACAAAGGTCATCAGGGCCAGCTTCCAGTTGATGCTGAGCATCAGGGCAAAAGCGCCAACCAATGTCATCACAGCAATGAACAGGTCTTCCGGGCCGTGGTGGGCCATTTCACCAATTTGCATCAGGTCATTGGTGAGGCGGGAAATCAGGTGTCCGGTTTTGCTGTTGTCAAAGAAACGAAAAGACAGTTTCTGGATGTGGTCGAAGAGTTTGCGCCTGAGGTCGGTCTCGATGTTGATGCCCAGCATGTGACCCCAGTACACCACCACATAGGTTAAATAGGTGTTCAGGGCGTACAACGCCAGCAGTCCGGCTGCTGCCCCCAGAATCCAGGCCCAGTTGGAGGTGGGAAGCAGGTGGTCCACCAGGTGGTTGATCACCATGGGGAAACTGAGTTCGAGCAATCCCAGAATCACCGCACAGCCAAAATCCATCATGAAAAGGGTTTTGTAAGGCTGGTAGTGGGCAAAGAAACGGCGAATCATGGGCGCACCTGTGTGGCACGCTGTTCAGAACAGATTGAATGCATGTTTTTGGCCTCTCAGAAAGGCAAAAGGGTTCCCTTTGGGAGAGGGCAGGGTGGGGAATGCCTTTTGCAGTTTAAAAACGCAGGACGGAAGCAGAGGTTTTTAGGGGAAGGACGAGGCTTTTCATGGTTCCTATTGTGGAGCACGGCAAGAAAATTGGAATCCGCCAAAGCAAGTAGCCCTCTCAACAGACAGCAGAACTTCAGAAAGACCCGTAGAACTGAAGCCACGCTGTAAGAGTCTTGTAAGATGAGCTCAAATCGCTCAAGGTCATCCCAGGACCCAAAACCCTCCATTTTCCCGTAAAAATATCGTTACAAATCAACACTAGACTGAGGGCATGGACACCCCGATCTCTGCGCCTGAAACCGGAACACTGGCCACCCTGCTCACCCCCAAAGAGATCATCAGAATGCAACGCAAATACCCCACCCTGGAAGAATGCTGCACAGAGACCGGGTATGAGTTTGCTTCCTTGCGTGCCCGCACCATCCGCCTGAACACCCGCTGGAAGTACGAGCGCAAAGCAGATGTGCCTGCGGTTCAGGACAGCTGGGGTTACTGAGACTGGTTGCTGAGACTGGTTGCTGAGACTGGTTGCTGAGATTGGGGCCTGGGTTTGCACCCAGACCTCACACCCTGGGAAGCAGCACCTGCATGGTGGTTCCTCGCCCTTCCTGACTCTGGGCCAGGATTTTTCCGCCGTGCAGTTCCACAATGGAACGGGCAATCGCCAGCCCCAGACCGCTGCCTCCCGCCTGATCGTGGCTGCGGGATTCATCCACCCGGAAAAAGCGATCAAAAATGAACGGCAGCTTTTCTGCAGGAATGCCTTTTCCGGTGTCCTGCACCTCCAGCATCACGTGTTCAGGGGTGCTTCTGGCTTTCACCTGAATCTGGCCGCCTCTGGGGGTGTGGTTCAGGCTGTTGGACACCAGATTGCCCAGCACCTGCCGCATGCGTTCCTGATCGATGTTCACTTCGGGCAGGTTGGCTTCACACTCGGCTTCAAGCTGGATGCCTGCTTTTTCGGCCCTCAAAGAAAAAGCCTGCTGGATGCCTGAAACCAGTCTTGATGGGGGCACACCGTCCATGCTGAGTTTGAGGGTGCCTGCATCTGCCAGAGACAGCAAACGCAAATCGTCCACCAGGTTCTGCATGAGCAGCAGTTCGTCGTAAATCACGTCCAGGCGTTCCTGGGTGGGTTTCAGTTTGCCCTGCTGCATGGATTGCACATACCCGGAAGCCACCGTTAAGGGGGTTCCCATGTCGTGGGCGATGTCGGCAATCATCTGGCGGCGTTGCTGTTCTCCCTGCGCCAGGTTTTTCAGCATTTCATTGAAGGCACGGGTGAGGTCTCCCACTTCGTTTTGCAGGGTGACGGGCACCTGCTGGATGCGTTCTTTGCGCATCACCGCCTGGGCTGCGCGGGTCAGGCGCTGCAGGGGCAGGGTCAGGAAGTAGGCAATCACCACAGCTCCAAGGAGGGCCACCACCAGTCCCATCGGTAGGGTGACTTTGACGGTTTCGTACACGCTGTTCAGCAGGGCTTTTTCATCGGTGGTGTAGCCGTTCTGGACTTTGGGTTTGAGCTGCACGGCTGTGGCATACACCTGACCATTGGTCTTGAGCACACGCTGGGTTTGCAGCTGTTCTGTAGGCACTTTTTCCCCTGCCTTGAATTTTCCCAGTGGGGTGAGCAATTTGCCCTGTGCATCCAGCACCCCCATCGAGGCAGCAGGCTTTGCAGGTGCAGTGCTGTCCAGCACCACCGGGGCATCCACCACCCGCAGCCCTTGCAGTGAAGGATGGGTCCGGTGGTAAGCCTCAATCTGCTGAACAAAGGCATCAAAATGGGTTTGCTGAATGTACTCCCGGTGGTTTTTGACGGTCAGGCCAGGCAGCATCAGCAGGAAGAAAGCATAGCCAGCAATCCGACTGAACAGAAAAGCCAGGGCCAGCTGGGACTGCATGGAGAGAAAAAATTTCTTCAGGGAGAACATGGGGCACTTCCAGAGGAGACAGCAGCCTGAACGTCAAAAGAACCGGGAGCAGGTTTCATGGGGCTCAGGGGCAAGTCAGCAGACACTCATTCCATGTTAACGGTTCTTCCCAACTGCGGATGAACATCAGGCTGCCCGCTCTCCTGCCTGCCTCAGCCCTCAATCTTCCAGCCAGATCGGGAGCCGCACTTCTACAGTGGTGCCCTGTCCCAGTTCGCTTTGCAGGTGAATTTCTCCGCCATGCCCATCCACAATCCATCTGGCGATGGGCAGGCCCAGACCGGTCCCTCCGGGGTCTTCTCCACGGTAACGGCTGGGGTCTGCACGGTAAAAGCGTTCAAACACGCGAGGCAAGTCCTCCTGAGAAATGCCCATGCCGGTGTCTGCAACGCGCATCACGGCAGTGTCGCCTTCGCGGGTCAAAGCAAGTTGCACCCGGCCTCCTGCAGGGGTGTACTTCAGGGCGTTTTCCAGCAGGATGATGGCCAGTTGCCTCAGGCGGTCTGCATCTCCGATCAGTTCAATGGGGTGCAATTCAGCCACGGTGAACTGGTGATGGCAACCCATCCGCTCCATGTCCCGAAAAGCGTCCAGCAACACTTCAGAGAGCTGCAGATGGTCTTCGTGCAGCCCTGCACCGCTGTCTCCGCGGGCCAGTTGCAGCATGTCGTGGACCAGACGGCCCAGACGGCTGGCTTCTTTCTGCACATCCTGGATGATGTCTTTCTTTTCCTCTTCGGGGATGTCCTGGTAGCGCACCAGCAAATCCATGTTGCCCTGAATGGCGGTCAGCGGGTTGCGCAACTCATGGGCAGCATCAGCCACAAAACGCTTCTGGGATTCAGAGAGCTCCCGCAATTTTTGCTCGCTGTCCTGCAAGGCGGCTTCGGTGGTTTTGCGGTCATGGATGTCAATGCAGGCCCCAATGAACCCCAGAAATTCCCCATTGCAACCGAAGCGCCGGGTGCCCCGGTTCACCAGCCAGCGGTACTGCCCATCATGGCGTTTCATGCGAAATTCCATGGAGAAGTCCTGCATCTGGTCGTAAGCTGCCTTGCAGGTGTGGGCACAGGATTCCAGGTCATCGGGATGGACCAGCGCAAACCAGCCATACCCCAGGTCCTCTTCGCGGGTGCGTCCGGTGTAATCCAGCCACACCTGATTCAGAAACGTGGTTTCCTGCTGCAACCCGGACATCCAGATCATCACGGGTGCCCAGTGGGCAATTTCCTGAAACTGGGGATCTTCTGCAATCGGAGAAGGTGCAACAGGTTCTTGCTGCGTTTGAGGGGTCAAAACCAGCAGACCGTGGGGCAACCCATCCAGCAGCAACGAGGACAGGTGCAAATCTGCTGCAGTTCCAGCCACCCGCACAGGCACCTGCACATTCCCAGAGAAAGCATGCAAATGGGCCATGAGGGCTGCACGGTCCTGATCCGAACACCAGATTTCCCTGTCCCACATCTGGGGAACCGGAAAATGTTTCAGCCAGTGGGCATTGCACAGCATGGTCTGGTCTGCGCCCCACAGGGCGGCAGGCAATGGAAATGCTTCGATCATCAGTTGTGCAGTGGAAACAGATTCAAGTTTCACGGACATGGCGCACCCCACTCAGTGTAAACAAAATCCTGCACTGCAAATTGTAAGCCGTCTGGCAACTTTTGTTCTGCTGTTCCTGGTTGCAAGTTTTGCCTTTTCCTGCACCGCCCCTCAGGCCACCACCACTTCAGGAACCATATTTTTCCAGTCAGGCATCTCTCTGTCTGTGACCAGCACATCAATGTCTGAGACGGGGGCCACAAAGCAGGCCGAGACCAGACCGAGTTTGGTGTGGTCGGTGAGCACCATGCGGTGGGCACTGCTGGCAAAAATGGCCCGTTTGACCAGGGCATCTTCCTGATAGGGGGTGGTGTTTCCTGCAGTGGGATGCAGGGCAGCAGCACCGATCAATGCCACCTCGCAGCGGTATTCCTGAATGGCCTGCACCGTGGTGTGCCCGGAAAAGTGGGCCAGGGTGCGGTTCCAGATGCCTCCCGTCACGATCAGGCGCACTTTTTCGCTGTTGTGAAACACCTCCGAGACCTCCAGGGAGTTGGTGAGGACGGTCAGGGGGATGTCGCGGGATTTGAGGCTGCGGGCGGCGGCCAGGGTGGTGCTTCCTGCATCGATGAATACGGTCTGGTCCGGGTGGATCAGGGCAGCAGCAGCGTGTCCGATGCGCACCTTGTCGGTGTTGAGGACATCTGCACGTTGCTGGTAGGTCAGACGGGGGGTGTCCAGCATGACCGCCCCTCCGTGGGTTTTTTGCAGGTAACCGTGGTCTGCAAGGTGCTTGAGGTCGCGCCTGACGGTGTCTTCGCTGACCTGCAATTGCTCTAAGAGGTCCTGCACGGTGACCCGCCCCTGGCGGATCAGGCAATCCAGAATGAGTTTTCGGCGTTCTTCGGCAAACATGGGTGACTCCAGTATACATAAACGCAAAAACCAGCAGCATCTTTGCGTTTTTTGCGCTATAATTTATGGCATGAACGATTTTGCGCCGATTTATGCAGGTTTAAAAGCTGTGCTGTTTGACATGGACGGGGTGCTCACCCACAACGCCCGCTTCCATGAACAGGCCTGGCAGGAGTCTCTGCAACAGGAATACAGTGTCCAGATCGAAAAAAACAGCCTGGTGATCCATGCAGGTCACACCTGGGAAATCCTGCAGAAGGTGCTGGGAGGCCCGGTCTCCGCCGCAGAAACCCGCAGGTTTCATGACCTCAAAGAACGCCGTTACCGGGAACTGGCCCAGGGACAACTGCAGCCCACCTCTGGTCTGTATGGCTACCTGCACTGGCTGAAACAGCAAAAACTGCGCACTGCACTGGTGACTGGATCCGACCAGACCAATGCAGCTTTCGTGCTGGAAGCCCTGGGACTGGAAGATGCCTTTGAATTTCAAATCACAGCAGAGCAGTTTCAGATGGGCAAACCCAGCCCGGAATGCTACCTGCTGGCCCTGAGCAAACTGGGCCTCACCCCAGAACAGGTGCTGGTCCACGAAGACTCGCCCGGAGGCGTGCAGGCCGCCACCCGTGCAGGGTGCCAGGTCATTGGGCTTTCCACCACCACCACGCCCGAAAACCTCAGGCAAAATGGAGCACAGTGGACTGTTCCCGATTTTGAAAACCTTCTCTCCGAACTGCAAGCCAGCAGGCTGCAGACCCAGTAAGGACCCCCATGACCCCCATCCCCCTCGAACTGAGAAACGCCCGCATCGCTGTCTCCACCGTCTTTTTTCTGCTGGGTGTGTTGTTCGCCACCTGGGTGTCGCGCATTCCCGCCATCAGCCACAAACTGCAGCTCAATGAAGCCCAGCTTGGCATTGCCCTGCTGGGTCTGGCCGTGGGGGCACTGCTGGCCTTTCCCCTCTCTGGATGGGGAACAGCCAGATACGGCTCCAAACTCACCACCACCATCGGCATCATCCTGATGGCCCTGGCCTTGCCCCTGATGACCCTGGCCCCCGACATGGTGACCCTGACCCTGGCGCTGGTGCTGTTCGGGATGGGCAACGGCGGCACCGATGTCGCCATGAACAGCCAGGCTGTGGACGTGGAAAAAGACTACGGCAAACCCATCATGTCCAGCTTTCATGCCCTTTACAGTGTGGGCGGCATTGCCGGATCGCTGGTGGGCGGTCTGATGGCAGGCATTGAACTGGCCCCCATCTGGCACTTTCTGCTGATCACCGGCATCTCGCTGCTGCTCACGGTTTACGCCAGCATGAACCTGCTGAAAGTGCCAGGAAGCGGTGAAACCGGCCCTGTGTTCGCTGCCCCCTCCCCCAAACTGCTGGGTCTGGGCGTGGTGATTTTCTGCGTGGCTGTGGGAGAAGGGGCCATGGCAGACTGGTCTGCCATTTACCTGAAAGACTCACTGGGCACCACCGAACAGATGGCCACCGCTGGCTACCTCGCTTTCTCTGGAGCCATGGTGCTGGGCCGCATTCTGGGAGACAGCATGCGCACCCGACTGGGCGCGGTGGTGCTGGTCAGCACCGGAACCATCCTCTCTGCCGTGGGCCTCTTGCTGGGTCTGATTTTCCCCCACCCTTACGCCGCCCTGATTGGGTTTGCCTGTGTGGGATGGGGTCTGTCCAGCGGATTCCCTGTGGCCTTCAGCGCTGCAGGAAACGTTCCAGGGGTGCACCCCAGCATTGCCATGGCCGCCATTGCCACCATGGGTTACACCGGATTCCTGCTCGGTCCACCCATCATTGGGTTTGTGGCCCACGCCAGCACCCTGGCCTGGGGTCTGGGACTTGTGGTTTTGCTGTGCCTGATTGCAACGGTGTTTTCCAGGAATGTCAGGATGGCGGATCTGAAAGGGTGAATCAGGCCAAAAGTCTGTAGGGGCGCAGCGTGCTGCGCCCTTTTCATGTCCCCCTGTTCTGCACAAGACGCGTGCCGCGCCCACTTTTCATGTTCCCGGCTTTTGTTGCCCCTCAATGGTTTACAATCCGAACATCAGGCATCCACCTGCGTAGGGTGGATTTAATGTGGGAAACTCCGGTGAAGTGCCCTGAAACCCTCAGGCTCCAGTCCGGGACTGACGCGCAACGGTGACTGCTGAATTCACATCAGCAGAAGTCCGAATGCCCGCCTGACATGAAGCTTTTTGCTTCAGCCTCGCGATTTGGGCGTGCTGTGCTGCTGTCGGGCTGTGTTGTTTTGCACTTTCAGCTTTCCTGCACCAATTCAAACCAGATTGCTTCAAGGATGGGATGTCTCGTTCCAGAGTGACCCGTGCCGATGGCCGGACTGTGCAAGTGATCCAGCGCCGTGGGCACCTCAGCTATTGTTTTTCCGGGTGCTGTTGTGGGCATGTGAACCGGGGGTATCCACCAGTTCCGGTGGATGCTTTCAAGAATGAGTGGCTCAGACGCAAACTCAGGCACACCGTACACCTGACCAAAGCCGGATGTCTGGGACCCTGCACCCTGGCCAATGTGGCCTCACTGGTCTTCGATGGGCAGTCGGTGTGGTTCCATTCGGTGAATTCGCCCGAGATGGTCACCCTGATTTTTGATCACATCGAGCAGATGGTGACCGAGGACCGTTTTCTGGCCCCTCCTGCCGAATTGCAGGAGTACGTGTTTCAGTTTTACGACTGGGACGCCCGTGATCTTCCAGTCCTCCCTCAGGCAAATGCAGAAGTGCGACCTGCAGGAATGGCTTTTGTTTCCCATGCAGACACCGATTTGCTGGCATTGCGCAGTGCTGTCCAGCATGTGCCAGAACTGCAGGTCACCCCTTACGCCATGCCCAGAGGAGACCAGGAAGCCACCAGAGCACTTTTAAGTCGGGTGCTGAAAAAGCATGAACTTGTGGTCCTGAGCTTGCTGTCCAGTCAGGATTTTACAGAAGACCTGCTGGACCTGAAAAAGCAGGCTCTGGCACAGGGCACCCATCTGCTGGTTTTGAAAGGCACCTTTGAACTGGGGCCAGACACTTTGCAGGCCAGCACCGTGAAAGCCCAGATGGTGCAGCAGGTCAGCCGTTACCTGCAGGCAGGAGGGGTGCAGAATTGCACGGAAATGCTGCGGTTCCTGGGTGCAGAAATTCTGGATTTGCCTTTGCAACCTGCCCTCCCTGAGCCCCTTCCAGAGCTGGGCATTTACCACCCGGAATTTCTGCAGGTCCTGACCTTGCCAGAGTGGGAGCAGTTGCAGAATGGGGTTCGTCCGGTGGTGGCGGTGGTCTTTTACCGGGCCCATTTTCTGAGCGGCAACACCGCCTTTGTGGATGCCCTGCTGCAAAAACTGGACGATGCAGGCCTGTGTGGAAAAGCCATCTTCACCCCCAGCCTGAAACATCCACATCTGCAAAGCTGGCTGGCTGGATCAAACCTGATCGTCAGCACCCTGAGCTTCGCTGCAGGTGAGGGGGTTATTTCTCTGTTTCAGCAGCTCAATGTTCCAGTGGTGCAAGCCATCACCTCTGCCTCCAGAAAAGCAGCCTGGACGGTGTCTTCACGGGGTCTGGGGGCACTGGACACCCTGATGAACGTCACCCTTCCAGAGTTTGATGGCAGGCTGATGGGAGACACAGTGGCCTTCAAGGAGCAGGAGCGCTTCGAGCCGTTCCAGGAGGGCATTTCACAACTGGTGCAGAGAATTCAGAAGTGGCTGCTGTTGCAACAAAAGCCCAATTTTGAGAAGAAAGTGGCTTTTGTGCTGACCAACTCGGGGGCCAAGGCCGCGAAGGTGGGGAATGCCGTGGGTCTGGATGCTCCACGCAGCCTCCTGAACCTCTTGCAGGCCATGCGCTCTCAGGGGTACACGCTGCCAGAATTGGACTTCACACCAGACGACCTGATCCACCAGATCATCTTGCAGGGCACCTACGACGGGGACGTTCCGGTGCACAGCCACACCCCTTTAAAAGTCCCAAAATCGGTGTATCAGGGCTGGTTTGAGGCGTTCCCTGAAGTTCCCAGACAGAAGATGCTGAAACAGTGGCAGCTGGAAAAAGAGCCTTACAGCACACAAAAAGACCTGCTGTTTTCCGGGCTGGAACTGGGGCATGCAGTGATCTGCCTGCAGCCTCCACGGGGTTACGGAATGGATCGGGACGCGATTTACCACCAGCCTGATTTGCCTCCCACCCACCACTACGCGGCGTTTTACCAGTGGCTCACCCGCCCCGCAGCAGAAGGCGGCTGGGGGGCAGATGCCATAGTGCATGTCGGGAAGCACGGAACCCTGGAATGGTTGCCCGGAAAAGGGGTGGGCCTGAGCGAAGCCTGTTTCCCGGAACTCCTCCTGAACGGCGTTCCTCTGCTGTATCCCTTCATTGTCAACGATCCTGGAGAGGGCACCCAGGCCAAACGCCGGGGGCACGCGGTGATTGTGGACCACCTGATGCCGCCCCTCACCCGCGCAGACACTTACGGGAACCTCGCACAACTGCAGCAATTGATTGACCAGCATTACCAGCTGGAAGCCACCGATCCGGGCAAATTGCCTGCTTTGCAAAAAGACATCTGGCAACTGATTGAGGACACCCACCTGGAGAGCGACCTGGATTTGCAGCAGTTTCTGACCCAGGACCACGGAGACCACAAACACGACTGGGACGAAACCCTCAACCCGGATGGAATCCCGGTGACCCTCTCAGAGATGGGCAGTTTTGACCTGAAGCACCTGCTGGAAGACATCGATGGTTATTTGTGCGAACTGGGCATGCTGCAAATCCGGGATGGCCTGCACGTGCTGGGGGAACTGCACCAGTTGCCAGACACCCTGCGTGCCCTGACCCGACTGTCTTCTTTCCAGCAAAAAAGTGTCAGCCAGGTGCTGGCCCTGCATTTCGGGCTGGACTGGGAGGAGCTGTTGCAGCACAAGGGCAAACGATTTGAGCGCAAGATCAGTCTGCTGGACACCGAAGTTTTCAGCCATGCAGACGCCCTGGAGGTGCTGGACGACCTGACCTTGCAGCTTTACCAGGGTCTGGAAGCCACAGGATTTGACCCCGAGCAGGTCAAAAATGTGCTGCAGGACACCCTGCAGACCCAGAATTCCCATCTCGAAGCCGCTCTCTGCTGGGTCTGCAATGATGTGTTGCCAAAACTGGAAGGTGTGGATCAGGAAATCTGGGGGGTGCTCAGGCTGCTGAATGGTGAATTCCTGTCTCCCGGTCCCAGTGGAGCACCGTCCAGAGGGGCTTTGCATGTGCTGCCCACTGGACGGAATTTTTATGCCATTGACCCCAAATCGGTGCCTGCACCCACCTCCTGGGAAGTGGGCATGCAACTGGCAAACGCCACCCTGCAGCGTTACCTCAAACAAGAAGGCAGGCACCCGGAAATGGTGGGCCTGAGCGTGTGGGGCACCTCCAACATCCGCACGCATGGAGATGACATCGCGCAGATTCTGGCTTTTCTGGGGGTGAAACCGCTGTGGAACCCGCACACCCGCAAAGTGGAAGGCCTGCACATCATTCCGCTTGCCGAACTGGGCCGACCCAGAATTGATGTGACGGTCAGGATTTCGGGGTTCTTCCGGGACGCTTTCCCACACGTGATTGACCTGCTGGACGAGGCATTTGAAAAGGTGATGGACCTTGAAGAAGACCCGGAGCAGAACTTCCCCAGAAAGCATTGCCTGCAGAGCCTGCAAAAAGACCATCCTGAACAGTCTCCAGAACAGCAGGAGATGCAGGCCCGATACCGCATTTTCGGAGCGAAACCGGAAAGTTACGGGGCCGGGATCCTGCCCCTGATTGAAGAAGGCAACTGGCAGAACGAACAGGATTTCCTCAGGGCTTACCTGACCTGGGGAGGGTATGCCTACTCCAGATCCAGCATGGGCGAGGAAGCCCAGCAAAGCTTTCAGGATTGTCTGGAGCAGATTCAGGTGGCCCTGCACAACCAGGACAACCGGGAACACGATCTGCTGGACAGTGACGATTACTTCCAGTTTCACGGTGGGATGGTGGCCAGCATTCACGCCCTGACCGGCAGCAGACCAAAAGCTTACTTTGGAGACAGCAGCAACCCCGATCAGGCCCAGGTGCGGGACCTCAAACAGGAAATCCTGCGGGTCTACCGGGCCAGGGTCATCAACCCGAAATGGCTGTCTGGCATTCAGCGGCACGGTTACAAGGGGGCACTGGAAATGCTCGCCACCGTGGATTATCTGTTTGGTTTTGATGCCACCACCGGGACCATTGAAGACTTCATGTACCAGGAGGTGGCGCAGCAATACGCACTGGACCCTGACATCCAGCAGTTTTTTAAAAACAGCAACCCCTGGGCTTTGAAAAACATCACGGAAAGGCTGCTGGAAGCTGCTGAGCGCCAGTTGTGGGAAAACCCCGACCCTGAAACCCTGCAGCAATTGAAAAACACCCTGCAAAACAGCGAAAACTGGCTGGAAGAGGTGCAGGAATGAGCAGGCTTTACCCTTTCAGCGCCATTGTGGGCCAGCAGGACATGAAACTGGCCCTGATCCTGAATGCCATTGATCCTTCACTGGGAGGGGTGCTGCTCAGGGGAGACAAGGGGAGCGCCAAGAGCACCGCCGCCAGATCCCTGGCACAGCTGCTGGGAGAGATGCCCTTTGTGAACCTGCCCCTGGGTGTCACGGAAGACCGCCTGCTGGGAGGCCTGGATCTGGAAAAGACCCTGCAAGGCCAGCCCACCCTCAAGCCCGGTTTGCTTCAACAGGCCCACCTGGGGGTTTTGTATGTGGATGAGGTCAATTTGTTGCCTGATTTTGCAGTGGACGCTTTGCTGGATGTGGCTGCCTCTGGCGTGGGGCATCTGGAACGGGAAGGCTTCAGCTTGGATTACCCGGCCCGATTCACCCTGGTGGGAAGCATGAACCTGGAAGAGGGAGAACTCAGGCCGCAACTGCTGGACCGTTTCGCCCTCTCTGTGGAGGTGGAAGCTCCCAGAGATCCCGAAATCCGAAGGCAAATTCTGGAATCCCGCATGGCTTTTGAAATGGATCCTCAGGGGTTCATGGAAAAGCAGCAGGAGCAGCAGGAAAGTTTGAAAACCAGCATCCAGAGTGCAAGAAGCAGATTGCTAGACGTGCAGATTCCAGATGCTGTGCTGCAACAGATTGCGGATCTGGTGTGCCAGCATCAGGTGACTTCTTTGCGGGCAGACCTCGCCCTGCTCAAAGCCGCCAGGGCACACGCTGCATGGCAGGATCAGCAGGAAATCACACCAGAAGACATCCAGCAGTTGTTGCATCTGGTGCTGAACCACCGCACCCCTGAGAAAATCAGTCCTCCTCCAACTCAAAATCAGGAACAGCCTCAACAGCCTGAAAACCAGCAGGAAAACCCCATCAGCAGATCACAGGTTTTTGAGCCCGTGCTGCAAACCCAGGCTCCTGACCTGCAGCCAGTTCAGGCCAGAAGCTCAAACATGCAAGCTGAAGCATCCCTCAGAACCCAGGTGCGCAAAACCGAGCAGCCCGCCGTTTTGCATCTGCGCAGTTCCCTGACCCATGCGCTCACCCGCGGCGGCAACCTGCACCTGACCCGTGAAGACCTGCATGAAGCTGTGCCCACCTCCAGACCGCCACACCGTGTGGTTTTTGTGGTGGATGCCAGCGGTTCACTGGGAGCCCAGGCACGCATGGGCGCAGTGAAAGGGGCGCTTTTGAAGATGCTGGAACGGCAGGAGGAGGTGGCCCTGGTCACTTTTCGGGGCCAGCAGGCCCAGGTGGCTTTGCCTCCCACCCGCAACCTGGAGGAAGCCCGCAAGGTGCTGTCTTACCTGCCCACCGGAGGGCGCACCCCGCTGCTGCACGCCCTGCAACTGGGCCGGCAGCTGCTCAACAGGCACTCCAGTTTGATTCTGATCACCGATGGGAAGGCCAACGTGGGCAGTTGGGAGGACACCCTGCAGGCCGCAAAACACTGGCCCTGCCCTGCTGCGGTGATCGGCACCGATCCTGCTGCAACCTCCCGAACCCTGGAACTGGCCCGCGCCATGAACGCCCACCACCAGACTCTGCAGCACCCGGACAGTGAAAACCTGCTGGAACAGTTGCCTGTCAAACTTTGATCTTTTGAAGGGAAAAACAACATGAAATGGAACACAAACTTTGTCTGGGTGGTCCTTGGACTGCACCTTCTGGGCCTTGGTTTTCTGGTTGCCGGAGCATGGCAACATCCCCTGATGTGGGGCATGGGACTGGCAGTGTACGGGCTGGGCCTCAGGCACGCCTGGGACGCAGACCACATTGCCGTGATTGACAACAGCAGCCGAAAACTCTTGCAAGACAACAAAAACGCAAAAGCCGTGGGTTTTTATTTTGCGGTGGGACATGCCCTGGTGGTCTTCCTGATGAGCATCGGAGCGGCTTTGCTGGGCCAGCACCTGACCGGAGAGGAAAGCCCTCTGACCCGTGTGGGAGGCTGGGTGGCTCCGCTGGTGGGCGGTCTGTATCTGCTGCTGCTGGCCCTGGTCAACCTGCGGGCTTACCTGCAAACCCTGAAAGGTCGGCACACCCATGGAGGGCTGCTCAGCCGTCTGGTGCTGCCCCTCACGCGCATCACCCGTGAACCCTGGCACCTGTTGCCGGTGGGTTTCCTGATGGGTCTGGGCATGGAAACCGCTTCTGAAGTCACCTTGCTGGCTTTTTCAGGCTCTGCTGCCCAGCAAGGTGTGAACTGGACAGCCATCCTGGCTTTGCCCCTGCTTTTTGCTTCTGGAATGGTCCTGATGGACACCCTGGATGGCCTGCTGATGACCCGCGCTTACCAGCAAACCCTGCAGGGCAGCGACCATCGCCGCAGGTACAACCTGACCCTGACCCTGGTTTCGGGGGTGATTGCCCTGATCATCGGGGTGTGGACCGTGCTGGGCTGGATTTCCGGGCATGTGCATGCCCTGCCCCTGATTGACCGCATCGATGTGTCCAGCCTGGGCTTTGTGCTGGCTGCTTTTGGTCTGGGCAGCCTGATCCTGATGGCCCTGAGACCAGGAAGGCCCCTTTCCAGATGACAGCCCGCCTGATGGTTGCTGCGGCCCATTCGGGGGCAGGCAAGACCACCGTGAGCAGCCTGATCTGTGCAGGCCTGAAAGCACAGGGCCTGCAGGTGCAGCCGTTTAAACTCGGGCCAGATTACCTGGATCCCACCCACCTGAGCCACGCTGCAGGCATGAAAGCCCGCAACCTGGACAGTTACCTGCTGCCTCCCGAGCGCCTGCAAAGCCTGTTTCATCTGGGGTCCAGAAATGCAGATTTATGTGTACTGGAAGGGGTGATGGGCTTTTTTGATGGAAAAAGCCCTCTTTCAGATGAGCATTCCACTGCAGATCTGGCCCGACTTTTGAACTGTCCGGTGGTGCTGGTGCTGGACGCTGCTGGCACAGCAAGAACCATTGCAGCTGTGGCACAGGGTTTGATCCAGTTTGCAGAGGGGATTCAGGTGTGCGGGGTGATCCTCAACCAGGTGGGGTCTGCCCGGCATGCAGAACTCTGCGAAATGGCTTTAAATCAGGCGGGCATTCGCTGTTTTGGTTTTCTTTCAAAACAACCTGAACTTGCCCTGCCCAGCAGGCATCTGGGGTTGCTGGAGGCAGAGCAGCACCATGTGCCACTGAAAACCCTGATTCAGGCCTCTTCCACCCTGGATCTGCAGGGTTTGCTGGAGGTGGCAAAGTCTGCACCTGCACGTTCAGGAAATCCAGAACACCTTGAGCCTCTTGCCAAAGTCCGTCTGGGCATCGCGCAGGATGAGGCGTTCAGTTTTTATTACCAGGATGCGCTGGACCTCCTGCAGCAGCTGGGCGCTGAACTGCTGCCCTTTTCCCCCATCCGGGATGCCGGGGTGCCCGATTGTGACGGCCTGTTGATCGGAGGGGGATATCCGGAAGCCCACGCCGCAGAACTCAGCCAGAACAGCAGCATGAGAGAAAGCATCCGGGCCTTTGCTGCCTCTGGAAACCCCGTGGTCGCAGAGTGTGGGGGCCTGATGTACCTTTCAGAGCAACTGACCGATCAGGATGGAAAAGTCTTCGAGATGTGTGGGGTGGTGCCTTACCAGACCCACATGACCTCCAGGCTCACGCTGGGGTACCGGGAGGTGACTTTTCTGCAGGACACTCCTCTGGGAAGGGCAGGAACACAGGTCCGGGGCCATGAATTTCACCATTCCAGCCTGCAACACGTTGCTTTCCAGCCTGCATATCAGACCGAACAGGGGCCAGAAGGCTATGCCAGTGGGAACATATTGGCCAGTTATGTGCATCTGCATTACGCAGGCTTTCCAGTGCTGGCAGAGCATCTGGTGGGGGCGCTGGAAGGTGCTGGACATCACCCATGAGGCAGTTTTCTGCCAGACCTCAAAAGAGACCCGGAGGAACGCCTCCGGGTCTCTTTTTTGCCTCTGTTTTGTGCTGATTTTCAGTGCTGGGCCACTTTTTGCAGGAATTTCTCTTTGTTGTACTCGGCGTACTCCTGCACGGTGTAAGGGGTTTTTCCGGTCAGTTCCTGCACGTCAGGGGTTGTTGCAGCGGCCCAGCCTTGCGCCACCACCGAGAAGATGTAGGCCAGGTTGCGGGCATAATCTTCAGGAATGCCCCGCTGCACGGAGGTCTGCACGAATTCCTCGGGGGTGCTGGCTTCGTAGCGGATGGAGCGTCCGGCCACTTCAGAGAGCACCTGGACGGCCTCTGCATAGCTGAGGCCGTCGGGGCCAGTGAGCACAAAGGCACGGCGATCAAACTGGCCGCTGGTCAGGGCTGCAGCGGCAGAAAGGGCAATGTCGCGGGCATCAATGAAAGAGGTTTTGGCATCTGCAGCGGGCAAACGGACCAGTCCAGCAGCCACATCTGCTGCCCAGTAGCTGTGGAAGTTGTCAGAGAACCAGTTGGGCCTGAGGACCACGTAAGGCAGTCCAGATTGTTCCAGCAGCAATTCCAGACGGCGCAGGGGGATGTTGTCGTCTGCGTCCACACCGATGGCGGTTTGCAGCACGATCTTGATGCCTTTTTGCTGGGCAGCCTGCAGAACAGGAGCCAGCAGGTCGTAGGCTTGCAGCACGCCTCCGGGAGACACCGCGAACAGGCGGTCTACGCCTTCCAGGGCAGCTTCAAAGGTGCTGGGGTCCTGGAAATCCAGGTGAACTTTCTGCAGTCCAGGCTGGTCTGCAAGGTGTTCAGGGTGACGGCTGGCGGCTTTGACCTGTTCGCCCTGGTCCAGCAAAATCTGGGTCAGGACGTGTCCGACGGTTCCGGTGCTGCCGAGAATCAAAATCTGAGAAGTGTGTTGTGACTGGGTCATGGTTGCATCTCCTTTGTGCTATACATTCTATAGTGCATTTTTCAGACAGTCTATGCCAAAAAGTCCAGGTTTCTTTGCAGATCATCTTGCGGTGTTGCCCGGATTGCTTTAAAATCAGGGCATGACAGGCAACATGGATGTGCTTTCCGACTGGGTGAGGGTGCTGGAAACCCAGAGCACCCTGCTGGCCCGCAGCAGCATGAATCCAGGCTGGGGCATGCATGTTCCGGCCACCCAGCACATGGTGCTGCACCTGATGCAGGGCGGAAATTTCTGGCTCAGCAGGCCCGGACATGACCCGCTGGAAATCCTGGATGGCGAAATCCTGCTGCTGACCCACAGCACCTCCCACGGTCTCACCGACACCCAGGATGGTGAAACCATCTCGCTGGAAGACTTCATGCAAAAGTCACCTCCAGATCTGCAAAAACCCATCTCCACCCTGGTGTGTGGGCTTTTTCAGGCCGAGGTGAGGCTGGGCAAACATCTGGTGCAGGGCCTCCCCGAAACCATCCACCTGACAAAAGCAGAAATTGCCCGGAACCCCCAGTTGCAACTGACCCTGCAACTTCTGTGGCTGGAAATCCATGAGCTGGGGGCAGGCAGCGAACTGCTGATCACCCACCTGTTTGACACCCTGTTCCTGTATGTCTTGAGAGAAGTGATGCAGCGTTCCAGGCAACCCGGATGGCTGACCGCCACCCGCGACCCCCAGGTGTCCCGTGCCCTGCGCAGCATGCATGCCACACCCGAAACCCCCTGGACGGTGGAAAGCCTGGCCTCTGTGGCAGGTCTTTCCAGGGCAGCTTTCGCCAAACGTTTCTCAGATGCTGTGGGACAGGCTCCTCTGGCCTACCTCACCGACTGGCGCATGAATCTGGCCGCCAAAATGCTCTCCCGTGGCGACACCCCGGTGTACCAGGTGGCCACCCACGTGGGGTACACCTCGGAAGCAGCCTTCAGCAGGGCTTTCAAGAAACATTATGGTGCACCTCCTGCGTCTTTTCGCAGGGGTCCAGAATCCAGAGGACCTGTTTCCTCTGCTGCCGCAGCAGGCACCGACTGAGTTTGTTGCTGGAAACGCAGTCCATAACGGCTGCTGTCTTGGTCGCCTGTCTTCTGGGTTTGTCTTTGCCGTTGACAAACCTTTTTTCATGATCTAGTGTATTATTTAGCTAGTATACTAGATTTCAGATACACAACAGCCATCTTGGGGGGCCTTCTACCACAGCTCTGTCCATGCCCCATGCCTCAGGGAGAGCACCTGCATGAATCCATCCACAACGCATTTCAAAAACCTGGGCGGTCTGTCCGCCCTCATCAACGGAATTGCCTACATCATTGGTCTGGGACTGGCCCTGACCCTGCTTGCGCCCACCATGCAGGCCGATCCAGCCACCCAGGTGGCTTTCATGGCCCAGAACCAGACCTTGCTGGCCCTCTGGCACCTGTGCATTTACCTGATTGCAGGGGTCTTCATGGTGCCGCTCTCGCTGGCTTTCCATGAACGCCTGAAAGCTGGATCTGTGGCCCTGGTGCAAACCGCCACGGCTTTTGGACTCATCTGGGCCGTGACCATCATTGGCAGTGGCATGCTCAACATCAACGACCTGGGCGTGGTTTCCAGACTGCACAGCCAGAACCCGGAGCAGGCCGTCACGGTCTGGATGGCCCTTTCTGCCGTGGAGCGGGGTCTGGGCGGAGCCATCGAACTTCCAGGAGGCATCTGGACCCTGCTGGTCAGCCTGGCTGCCCTGCAAACCCGACAACTCCCCACCGCCCTGAACGTGCTGGGCATCCTGGTGGGCAGTGCTGGCATTCTGACCGTGCTCCCTGTCCTGAGCGACCTGGGATCTGTTTTTGGTCTGGGCATGGTGCTGTGGTTCCTCTGGGCCGGAATTGTGCTGATGGGCAAACCCAGCCGCAAAGCTGTGCTGGCCTGATCGATCCTGCACAACCAAAACCCGGACAGCACCATCAAACTGCTGTCCGGGTTGCTTCTGGTTTCTGTCTGGGGTTCTGCTCAGCCCAGCAAATCCACCCGGCCATCGTCCAGGTTGTAGCGGGCAGAAACGATCTTCAGTTTTCCAGATTCCAGTTTTTCGTGCAGGATGCTGCTTTCATGCATCAGCTGTTCGGCCACATGCAGGGTGTTTTTGCGCACCACCACATCCACCCGGTCTGGGGTGTCTTTGGACACTTCTTTTGCAACAGGCTCAATGGCGGCCACCAGCGTGTCGATGTGTCTGGGCACAGTGGCTCCGCTGTCCATGGCACCCAGGGTGGCACTGATTGCCCCGCAACGGGCATGACCCAGCACCATGATCAGCGGCACACCGAATTCCTCCACGGCAAATTCGATGCTGCCCACCGCATCGTCAGAAGCAATGTTCCCGGCCACCCGCACCACAAACAGATCTCCCAGGCCCTGATCAAACACAATTTCCGGGGCCACCCGTGAATCTGCGCAACCCAGAATGATGGCAAAAGGATGCTGTCCTTTGGCCACTTCAGAGATGCGGTCCGGGCGCTGGTTGGGGTGACGCAGCCTGCCACGGATGTACCTGGAGTTCCCATCCAGCAGGGCTTTCAGGGCAGTGTCGGGGGTGGGGGGTCGCTCGGTGGTGAAAGGGGCGGCCTGCGCTGTTTCGGGCAGACCAATGGTGGTGGCGGCAAGGGTGGTACCGAGGGCAAGGCGCAAAAAGCTCCGACGGGAACGTTGAACTTCAGGCATGCTGGTTCTCCTTCAGCACCATTGTACCCTCTGGGTGGAGGATGTTCGCCCTTCTACGGGTTTACCCTGCAGGCAAGCCAAAAAGACAGCACCCCCAAGGGTGCCGCCTGCAATCAAAACTCAAAACTTGACCAGAAACGCGGTGAAGTACATCACCATCACGCCCGTGGCAAATCCGGCGAAATTCGTCCAGTTGAGGGGGTGTTTTCCGGCTTTCTGCTCGTCTTTGCTGACCAGCAGACCCACCTCCCACACCACCTGCAGGATCGCTCCCACCCCGATGGCCAGGAACAATGTGGCCAGCACCGGGTTGAAGGCAAACCCACCAATCCAGGTGCCCAGCACAGCGGGGAACCCTGCAATGAAGACCAGCAGCATGAAGTGCTTCAGGCCAGGATTTTTCTTGAGGATGGGGGCAGCAATGCCCACCCCTTCGGTGATGTTGTGCAGCGTGAAACCGATCACCAGAAAGGTGCCCAGCGCGGCTTCTCCGGCAGCAAATGCAGCGCCAATGGCCAGTCCTTCCCCCAGGTTGTGCAGCCCGATGCCCATGGCAATGCGGTAACTGATCGAGAGGTTGGAGGGTCTTTCTCCTTCTTTTTTCTCGCGCCTGCCCAGCAAAAGCAGCGTGAACAGCACCAGCAAAGCAATCAGGATGGTGACGGGCAGTCCCTGAATGAAGGTGGGGAGTTCTGCAGCAAATTCGGTGGCATCCAGCCAGGTGCCAATCGCCAGGTAAACCAGCAGTCCCACGGTCAGGGAGAGGATGAAATTGACTGCACTTCTGGAGAGGCCCCGCATCCAGGGGTACCACAGCACCCCCAGAGCGATGGGCACAATGCCCACGTAAAGGCCAATCAGGGCGAAACGCCACAACAAATCCCCTGAGAAACGGGGGGTTTGCACAGCCACTGGAATTTCATGCTCGAAGACGGTCCCGGTGGAACTCATCAGGGCCACCAGGTGGGCTTCTTCTGCAACCCAGTGGTACGGAATCGTGAAAACGGCACTGCCAAAGCGGGGAATGGTGTTGGAGGGTTTTGCCGTGAAATTCCAGAAGGCATCATCGACCATCAGTTGTGGAATGGTGATGGCTTCAGGGCCGTCGTTGACCACAGTCAGCTGGATGGTGCCCGGATCGGGCAAAGTGACCCGTTGCACTGTGACGTGTTCCACGGGAGGGCCAGAAAGGGATCCCAGGCCGCCTCCGGTGGTGAGCAGGTAAGCCAGCAAGACCCCCAGCAGCACCAGGGGAATGATCAGGAAACCCCAGGCTCCGCCTTTCGGGGAAGTGTTTTCAAGGGTGGGTCCGCTGCTCATTTTGCGCCCCCTTTTGCTCCAGCTTTGCTTTTTCTGTCCCAGGCCATGTCCACGCCGCTCTGCTGCAGGGCATCCGCATAGTCTTCGGGTTTGACCACATTGAAATGGCCCATCCAGCCCAGTTCGGTGAATTCGCTGATGTGGGGGTGGAACATGTACTGACCGGGGTACCTGTAGGCAAATTCCAGAATGCCCCGCTGGCCCTGCACCTGGGAAATGGTGTCCACGGTCTTTAAGGTGGGGGTCAGGGTGGTGCCGTGGTCGTAATAATCGAACATGTTGGCGTGCAAGTGAAAGGAATTGATGAAATCAAATTCCAGAATGTTGATCAGGTAGACGCGCACCCGTTCACCCACCTGCAGCGGAATGGGGGTGTTGGCATAGGCGAAAGCCACGGTGTTCACGGCATAAACGTCGTTGGCATTGTCAAAATTGGTGTCGAAGGCATTCATCACCATGATGAGTTCTTTGGCGGGCGGTCTTCCCCCTCTGGGATCGATGATGAACGCCCCATACAGCCCCTTGTGGATGTGGCGCTTCAAGGGCAAAGCATGGCAGTGATAAAGGTGGCACCCAAAAGGCTCTGCGTCAAATTCGTAAGTGAAGGTGCCTCCTGGCTGAATTTCAGGGCCGTTCAGGATGGTGCCGTCCATCTCTGCCGGGTGGATGCCGTGAAAGTGGATGGTGTGGGGGTGGCTGCTGGTGTTCACGAACCTGATGCGCAGGCGGTCCCCTTCGGTGCAGCGGATGGTGGGTCCGGGCACCCGACCGTTGTAGGTCCAGGCGGCAAATTTCACTCCGGGGGCAATTTCAATTTCTCGGTCCTCGGCGTAGATGGTGTATTCCCTGAGCGTCTGGCCGGAAGGCAGGGTGCTGACCTTGCCGTAATCAAAATCAACGAGCATCTGCATGGGATCAAAGCCGTTGGCAACATGGTCCACGGTGCCCAGCATGTGGTTGTTGCCTGCAGGGTGTCCGGCATGGGAGGGGGCGTTTGCGGTCTGGTGTCCACTGTGGTTCTGGCTGTGGTTCTGGGCTTTCACCAGTGCACCCAGGCCCAGGAAACCCAGGGTGCCTGAGAGTCCTTTCAGCACATTGCGTCTGGAGAGAAGTTCTGGAAGAAGATGCTTCATGGAGTGGTGCTCCTTTGGGTGAACCTGGTGGGGGGGATGGGCAGGCCTTCGAGGTCCAGCAGGGGCCGTCCCAGCCGCTCGTAAAGCTGGTGTTCTAGTTTGTGGCTGATGTGGTGCTCCAGGGTTTCTGCTTCCTGATGGGCTTCTTCTGGTGAATACCCCAGCACCCGATGCAAATACAGCACCAGAAGCTGGTGGTGCCGCAAGAGGTCCCAGGCCAGTTGCAGTCCTGCAGGTGTGAGGCTGACCGGGCCATAGGGAAGCTGCTCGACCAGACCGCACTGTTTGAGTTTTTTCAGCATGCTGTTCACCGAGGCAGGGGCAAGGCAGAGGTGCTCGGCCAGTTTTCCTGTGGTGGAACGACCTCCCAGATGGTGGAGGTGTTTGAGGCAATCCTGACTGGAGGGACTCAGGTCCAGAAATCTCATAAACCAATTATTAGGCATACCTAAATTTTTTACAAGAGCCATATAAAAATTGTTCTGAGTGCACCACAACAAAATCTGACTTTTGCCGAAGATGAAGTTTTTGCAGGCCCAGAAAAGCACTGCCTTCTTCTCTTCCAGCCAGCACATCAAGGCAACCCTGCAAAGCCTTGCAAAACAACCCCACTTCTGGACAAACACATTGACAGCACACATTGTTAGGACTATAGTTAGCGCAAACATTGGTGAATGCTGCAGGGGTATCTTCCCACAACCTGCAGGTGCTCCCATCTGGAAAGGACCCACCATGCCCAGACAATCGCTGACTTGCCCGGTTGCACACCTCGAACTTGCAACTGGCCATGAACCCCCCCTTTCCAGCAGCACATCACAACGCGCCTTGCCTGAAGAGGAGGCAGCCGTGGTGCGTCTGGGCATGGTGGCTCCACTGGACCACCCCCTCAGCAGCGAAATTCTGCAAGGCATTCAGCAGGAGGTGGGCTCAGCCCTGTGCTGGTCGGTGGTGGCAGGCCAGCCCTGGCAAACCGCCCCTGGCCTCTCTGCAGTGCTGGGGGAGTCTCTGGATTTGCTGATCCTGCTGGACGGGGCTTTTCATCCCACCGAATATGCAGCCCTGGCTGCGCAGTACCCCACCCTCACCATCGGGCCCCATTCCCATTTCCGGGACAACCATGTGCAACTGGATGCGGTGGCCGCCTCTGAACTGGCCACCCGTCACCTGCTGGAGATGGGACACCAGCACATCGCTTTTGTGGGATCCTGCCAGCATGGACTGCTGGCATTGCACCAGAAAGGGTTCCTGGATGCCATTGGGAAAACAGCTGCTCCCCTGCTGCTGGCAGGAGATGGGAGTGAGAAATCAGGACATGACGCCGTGCTGGATTTGCTGGCTCGACAGATCCCCTTCACCGCCCTGATCACCAGCAATGCCCGCATGGCCAGCGGAGCCCGACTGGCCCTGTACCGCAGAGGCCTGCAGGTGCCCCATGACGTTTCCCTGCTGGCCCTGGAAGACACCTCCAGCACCCCCTGCATGATTCCTCCGCTCACCACCGTGCACTTTCCCGGAGAGCAACTCGGACAGCACATCGCCTGTGCCCTGCTGCTGAACCAGATCCAGCCTCCCCTGCCGCATGTTTTGCTTCCTGCCCTGCTGTTGCGGGAATCCACCACTTCACCCAGAACATCCTGAAAGGACCCCACATGCCACACCTGCACAACCCCATCCTCAAAGGCTTCAATCCTGACCCCAGCATCCTGCGGGTGGGAGAGGATTATTACATCGCCACTTCTACATTTGAATGGTTTCCCGGAGTGCAAATCCACCACTCCCGTGATCTGGTGAACTGGCGGCTGCTGACCCGCCCCCTGAATCGACTTTCCCAGCTGGACATGCGCGGAAACACCGACAGTGCAGGCATCTGGGCCCCCTGCCTGACCCATGATGGGGAAAAATTCTTTCTGATTTACACCGATGTCAAACACTGGAAACCCGACAGCCCTTTCAAGGACACCCACAATTATCTGGTGACTGCTGAAAACATTGAGGGTCCCTGGAGTGAACCCATCCACCTGAACAGCAGCGGTTTTGACCCCAGCCTCTTTCACGATGACGACGGCAAAAAGTGGCTGCTGAACATGCGCTGGGACCACCGTCAGGGCAACCATCCCTTTTCTGGCATTGTGCTGCAGGAATACGATGCAAAACGGCAAAAACTGGTGGGCGACATCCACACCATCTTTTACGGCACCTCCCTGCAAGTCACCGAAGGACCGCACATCTACAAAAAAGACGGCTGGTATTATTTGCTCACTGCAGAGGGCGGAACCACCTACGAACATGCCGTGACTTTTGCACGCTCCAGAAGCCTGTTCGGTCCTTACGAGGTGCATCCAGAGAACCCCCTGCTGACCAGCTTCGGGAAGCCTGAACTGGCCCTCCAGAAAGCGGGACACGGCTCACTGGTGGACACCCCCACCGGAGACTGGTATCTGGCCCACCTTGCAGGTAGACCGCTGGAAGGCCCGGAAGCCCCCAGCAGGCACTGCAATCTGGGACGGGAAACCTCCCTGCAACCCGTGCGCTGGGATGCAGATGGCTGGCCCAGGGTGCCGCATGGCAACCACCCTGAATTGACTGTGGAAGTCAACCTTCCTGCCCACCCCTGGCCTGCAGAACCTGTGCGGGATGAATTTGACACCGAAACCCTCAGCATCCACTGGCAATCCATGCGGGTGCCCATGGAGGAAAACTGGGTGAGCCTGCATGCACGCCCCGGACACCTGCGCCTGATCGGACGGGAATCTCCGGTGTCTGCCCACCAGCAAAGCCTGATCGGTCGCAGGTTGCAGGCCCACCATGCCCGTGCCCGCACCGTCCTGGAATTCCAGCCCCACAACTTTCAGCAGATGGCTGGACTGAGCGCTTACTACAACACCAGCAACTGGGTTTTCTTGCACCTCACCCACGATGACGTGCTGGGCAGGCACCTGCGTCTGGGCCAGTGCGAGAACGGCAAGTACAGCGAATGGACCGAAACCCTGCCCGTTCAGCAAGTTCCCATTCATCTGGGTGTGACCTTTCAGGGAGAGCACTTCGGGTTTGAGGTCAGCCTGAACGGACAGGACTGGCAGCCTTTTGGACCCCAGTACGACAGCTGGAAACTCTCTGATGAGCACTGCGGTGGGCTGTCCTTCACTGGAACTTTTGTGGCCCTCTCTGCCCACGACATGAGCGGGCAGGGATGCCCCGCAGATTTTGACCACTTTGAGTACCAGGAGTTTGATGGGGAAACAAACCTGCAGCAAACCCTGCTGGAAGTCGAAGCCTGATCCAATTTCAGTCAAGAATTTTGCGAAGAGATTCTTTCTGCTGCACGACATTTTTCACTTAGAATAACGTTATTCTAAATGCGTTTTGAGGGGCCAAAACAGGGTTTCATAGGACAGCATCCCCTGCAGTTCTTTGCCCTGCAAAGCCAACAGGACCAGATTTTTCTGCTGGTCCTGTTGGCTTTGAGATGGCTGAATCAGGCGTTCTGGTGCTCTCTGTACATCAATTCTGCAAAATCCACAGCATGGGCAGCCGCCAGAAAGTCCACCGTTCCGTGTTCCTGCACCTCTATGGCCGCTCGGGTGAAAGCGGCCAGCGCTGCTTTGGCCAGCCCTCCTCCCAGGCTGACCCGTTTGACCCCCACCTGCTGCAAATCCGCCACAGAATGCGGAAAGCCTTTGCTGCCTGCATTGACATTCACGGGTTTTTTGATGGCCTGACAGATGAGTTTGATCTCCTCCAGCGAACGCAGCCCTGGAGCGAACAGCACATCTGCCCCGGCCTGTTCATAGGCCTGCAGCCTGCGAATGGTGTCATCCAGATCCCGGACGCCATGCAAAAAGTTCTCTGCACGGGCCACAAAAGTGAAAGGAAAGGGCAGGGCACGGGCCGCTTCTGCTGCGGCAGCAACCCGCTCCACACTGAGTTGGAAATCATAAATCGGTTTTTCGGGACGGGTGGTGGCATCCTCAATGGACCCACCCACCATGCCCCCTTCCAGCGCAGACAGACGGAGGGTTTCTGCTGCATCTTCCGGGCGGTCACCATAACCGTTCTCCAGGTCTGCAGCCACAGGCAGATGGGTGGCATCCGCAACAGCACGGGCATTGAGAATGTTCTGTTCTCTGGAAAAACCGGCCGTGCAATCCTGAACCCCCAGGGTGTAGGCCAGCCCTGCACTGGTGGTGGAGAGGGCCTTGAACCCCAGAGCGGTCAGGATGCGGGCGGTTCCAGCATCCCAGGGGTTGGGCGTGACCAAAATGCCCGGAGCTTCATGGAGGGCTTTGAATTGCTGGCCTTTGAGGATCTGCTGCTGAATGAAAGCATCATGGGTCATGCTTCACTATAAGAAGCCGCGGTCAGGCCGCAAAGAACCAATGTGAGGCAAAAAGACTGGACCAATGCAACTGTTTTTCTCACAGGCTATGAGACACCCAGCGCAAACACCCCCTGTGGGGTGAAGTAAACCTCCAGAGCATGTTGAATGGCAGCACCACTGTCCTTGCGGAAAAATTGTCCCTGCAAAAAAGGGTTGTACCCGATCTGCACGGCTTCTGCAGGCACAGGCTGGTCTGCGATGCGATCTCCGACCACAAAGGCATGCACCTCTTTCTGGCCCCGACGCATCACCCGCTGTCGGGTGGTTTCGTTCACCTCGAAGGTGCAGTGCTGCAAGGTGAGGGTGCTGGCATAACCCACCACCCGGCCCTTTTCGCGCAGGCTGTACTGGCGTTTGTGCAGGTTTTTCGCCACCTTGACCATGGGGCCTCCAGTGCTTTCATGGTGGGCCAAAATGGGCAGATTTTCCATAGGGATTCCTGCGGTCTGCTGCAAACCAGGGAGCATTCTGGCCCTCACACTTGTTTCTCTTTACTTCTTCAGGGAGCGTGTGACAGAAACCCCACCTGAAGTGGTGACGGTGACATCAAACTGCGTCAGGGTGCTGGTGCAGGAAATGCTGTTCACTGGAGCGGGGGCAGACACCAGAACCGATTGTGCACCAGACAGTACACTGACGGCTTGCTGGGTGCTGGAATAAATGCAAATGGCATCTGCTCCGGTGGAATCCGGGTTGCCTGTTTCCACTGCATCCATGGCGGCCAGCAGGATCTGAGCGACTTTGTTGGCCAGAACCTGCTCAGGGTCTTTCTGCAAAGTCATGGTGATCGATGCACCACTTTTTAGGCTGACTGTGGCATTGAAGGTGGTTTCCGTAGAGGTGCAGTTGTAAGACGCCACCTGGGGATCCACTTTCAGCTGGCGCACCTGATTTCCCGAAGCCACTGTGAGGGTGGGAGGTGTCCCACTGCAATTCGCATCGGCACCAGAGGAGAAAGGATTGGTGTACTCGGCGTCTGCCATGGCATACACCAGGTTGCTGGCCACTGCACGCGCCAGTGACGTTGCACTGCTTCTCGTCCAAAAACCAAAGAGGTATTGCGCGCTCAGGGCTTTGGGATCTGCATAAGTGACGTTGCTCTCGGACCAGCCCTGCAGACTGCCCTGGCAATCCACATCATAAAATTGGACCACTTCAGGGAGTTTGAGGGTCTTTTTGTACAGCCCAGCCAGCATGATCTCGAGGATGCCATCCGGGGAGGGGTTCAGGCAGCGGGAAGCCTGGTCGGTGATCTCCGGATGGGCGGCAGACAGAGACGCTGCTGCATAAGCCACATTGTCGGCCACGATCTGCGCCACGAATTGTGCAGGGTTTTTCGTGTCTTGCAAGCTGTAAGACTTCCCACTGCTGCTCGAAAGCGTGACCGAAACCGTGGTGGGGGTGGAGGTGCAGGTCAGGCCCGTCACCTGGGCAGACAGGGGCAACACCACCCGCTGCAAGCCCGAGTGGATCGCCACCTGGGGCAGAAACGCAGAGCAGGTGGCATCACTGTCCGTGGACGTGGGGTTGAAAGCCTCCACGGCCATCATGGCCCTCAGCACATTCCGCGCCAGTTCCACGAAGGTGCTCTTCTCAGACGTCATCCCCTGCTTGGATGTGCCTTCAGCTGAAGTTTCAAACACCAGTTGATACCCATCTCCGATGGTGGTCACCAGACCACCATCGGGCAGCAACGTTGCCTCAGGGGCAGGATGTGGGTGGGTGCTGCAGGCGGTCAGTACCCCCAGGCAGATGAGGGCCAGCAAGCCCTCGCGCAAACGAATTTCCTTTTTCATCCAGGATTGAATCATGGGGTGCTCCTGTCCCTGTCAGCAAGAAGCAACTTTCAACAGCGAAAACATAAGCTGACCCCTCCAGTTTAAACAGAAAAATCTGCAGTGACGGTGTTGAATGTGCCATCAACATTCCTTGCATCCACTGGCAGATCACATCACAGAAACACCCCGCTGGCATAGCGTTTCCAGGGAATCTGCATCCCTGAGGTGACCTGCCAGCGCTCTGTGATGTAAGCCGTCAAGGCCCGCTGGAATTCCAGGGTGTCTGAACCCAGCATCCTGAAGTATTGCCCTCCTGATCTGGTGACACCCCAGCCCGCAAGCTGTGCTCCATCCTGAAAAGCGGCAGGCAACACAGGAAGACCATGCCAGAACCCGCTGGCCCACAGGGTGTGCTGGTCGGTCAGGCCTTCCAGGGGATGCCCTGCAAGGTGAAAAGCATCCCTGTAGAGGGGCTTCCCTTGCAGGTTCACCTGAATGTGGCTTTGCAAAGACTGGAATTCCCACTGTTCTCCGCGCTCCAGGCGACCAGCACTCCAGCTTTCCAGCATGCCGAATTGTGCCCCAGCAGCAAGCTCAATTCGGGTTTTTTGCTGGTAATGCGCATCCATAAAAGGGATGGTCAGGCCCGGATAATATTCCAGATGTGCCCCTCCTGCAACCTGAATCTGGATGTCGTGCAGGGCACAACCGGCCCGCTTGCCATGCAATTTGGTGGCAGACTGGTTCAGCAAAATGACCTTTGCACCCTCTTGCAGACTTACAGACAGTTCATACCGGTCCCCATTGTGAATGCCCGGCGTAACACTGGCGATCTGCAGCAGGGCGTATTCCCCCGCCTCGAAGGGACGCACCACCTTCATGGCTCCAGAGGCGTACTGCTGCTTCAGAACCGTGCGGCCCGCTTTGAGGCCAAATTCCAGACGCAGCACACTGTGCATGGATCAGTGTCCTCCCAGTGAAAAGGAGGAGTCCTCGAAGAGCACATCCTGCTTGATCCACTGGATCACCGCATTCAGACCATCTTCGTTTTTCAGGCTGGTGAACACATGTGGGCGCGTTCCACGCTGCACCCGGGTGTCCCGTTCCATCACTTCCAGGCTTGCGCCCACCAGAGGGGCCAGGTCGATCTTGTTGATGACCAGCAAATCCGAGCGCACTATGCCCGGTCCGCCTTTTCTGGGCACTTTCTCTCCTCCGCTGACATCCAGCACAAAAATGAACACATCCACCAGTTCCGGACTGAAAGACGAGGCGAGATTGTCCCCTCCAGACTCGATGAACAGGATGTCCAGATCGGGAAGGGCTTCCAGCATTTCATCCACAGCCTCCTGGTTGATGCTGGGGTCCTCACGGATGGCGGTGTGCGGGCAGCCTCCGGTTTGCACGCCCCGGATGCGGTGCAGGGGAAGCGCCTCTGCACGGGCCAGAATTTCTGCATCTTCATAACAGTAGATGTCGTTGGTGATCACTGCAATGCTGTATTCATCGCGCAGTTTCTTGCAGAGCTTCTCCAGCAGGGCGGTTTTGCCGCTGCCAACGGGTCCTCCCACACCAATTTTGACGGTCATGTGTTCTCCTTGAGGGCCAAGGGCCGAGGGCAACAAATGCTTAAACTTACGACTGGAACAGCCTCGTGTACAGAAAAGCCTGCTGATGGGAACGCAAATCCAGGGCGGGCATGGCACTGCTCAGTTCGGGCTGCTGGATGCGTTGCAGGGTTTCTGAGAGCAGGGTGTCTTGCAAACCCAGCAGGATTTCCTGGGCCTGTTCGGGGCTGAGGGGCATGCAGCGCGTGCAGGCCGAGAGCATGCTGGTGATCTGGGCCTGGCTGTAGGCCAGACACAAATCTTCCAGGGGGAGGTGCAACTGCCGTCCCAGCAGGGCACACTGGAGGGCAAAGTGCTGTTCAGAAAGCTTTGGCAATTCCACACCCCACAGGCGTCTGGCCAGTTTGATCAGGCGTTTTCCCAGTGCGGTGCTGGCGTGCAAACTGGTGGGGGTGGATTTCCAGGCGGTCAGTTCCTGGGCCAATTGTTCCGGGTCACTGTCCGCATAAACCAGGGCCATGGCACTGACCTCCAGCCTGAGCCCTCCCAGACGGATGTGGTTGCCCAGCAAGGCCAGGAGTTGCGGGGGTTTCAGGGGCTGTGCCGTGTAAGATTCCAGCCCTCCAGAGTGGGCAAACCCCCCCAGAGGGAACTGGGAATCAAACATCTGTTGCAGGATCAGGCGGTGTTTCATGCGTTGCCGTCCAGGTCCATCAGAAAAGAAAATACCGCTGGGACATGGGCAGCTCTTTTGCAGCCTCTGAATGGATGGGTTCGCCGTCGATGGTCACCTCGTAGGTTTCGGGGTTCACCTTGATGTTGGGGAGGAGGCCATTGTGTTTCAGGTCAGATTTCTTCACTGAACGGCATCCTTTGACCGCCAGGCAGGTGCGGGACAGTTCAGGCAAATTCCCCTGCTCCAGCGACACCTGAGACACAAAATGCACACTGGTTTTTGAGGTGGCCTTCCCGAACGCCCCGAACATCGGACGGTAACGCACCGGTTCAGGGGTGGGAATGCTGGCATTGGGGTCTCCCATCAAAGACGCCGCAATGAAACCACCTTTGATGATCAATTCGGGCTTGATGCCAAAAAAGGCAGGGTTCCACAGCACCAGATCGGCCAGTTTGCCCACCTCGATGCTGCCCACATGGTCTGCAATGCCGTGCGCCAGTGCAGGGTTGATGGTGTATTTGGAGACATACCGTTTGATGCGTGCGTTGTCTGCATCTCTGTCCCCATCCAGGGCACCCCGCTCCAGTTTCATCTTGTGGGCGGTCTGCCAGGTGCGCAGGATCACCTCACCGACCCGTCCCATGGCCTGGGAGTCACTGGACATCATGCTGATGGCCCCCAGGTCGTGCAGCACATCTTCTGCACCCATCGTTTCAGGCCGGATGCGGGATTCTGCAAAAGCCACATCTTCCGGCACCTGGGGCGAGAGGTGGTGACAGACCATCAGCATGTCGAGGTGTTCTTCCAGCGTGTTGATGGTGTAAGGCATGGTGGGATTGGTGCTGCTGGGAAGCACGTTGTCGAAGGCAAGCACACGCAGAATGTCTGGAGCGTGGCCTCCCCCTGCACCTTCAGAGTGGTAGGTGTGGATGACCCGGTCCTTGAAAGCCTTCAGGGTGTCTTCCACATACCCGCTCTCGTTGAGGGTGTCGGTGTGGATGGCGACCTGCACGTCATATTTCTCTGCCACACTCAGGCAGGTGTCGATGGCAGAGGGGGTGGTGCCCCAGTCCTCGTGGAGTTTCAGGCCGATGGCTCCAGCCAGAACCTGTTCTTCCAGAGCTTCAGGCAAGCTGGCATTCCCTTTGCCCAGCAGTCCGAAATTCAGCGGGAAGGCCTCTAAACTTTCCAGCATGCGGTGCAGGTTCCACAGACCCGGTGTGCAGGTGGTGGCCTTGGTGCCTTCTGCAGGTCCGGTTCCCCCACCGATCATGGTGGTCACACCAGAGTACAGGGCTTCCCAGGCCTGCTGAGGAGCAATGAAGTGAATGTGGGTGTCAATGCCACCAGCGGTCAGAATTTTGCGTTCCCCGGCAATAATTTCGGTGCCTGGCCCAATCTCCAGTCCTGGCGTCACCCCATCCTGAATGTCCGGGTTTCCCGCCTTGCCGATGGCCACAATCCGTCCATCCCGGACCCCCACATCGGCCTTCACGATGCCCCACCAGTCCAGCAAAATGGCATTGGTGATCACCAGATCAGGACTGCCCGAAGCACGGGTGTTCTGGCCCTGTCCCAGGCCATCCCGGATGACCTTCCCGCCTCCAAACACCACTTCCTCGCCGTAGGTGGTGTAATCCTCCTCGATCTTGAGCAGCAGTTCGGTGTCTGCCAGACGGATCCGGTCTCCTTTGGTGGGACCATACAGACGGGCATAATCTGAGCGTTTCAGTTTCATTTCCACTCCTCGAGTTTCTGCAACGCTTCTGCTTTCTTCCCATCCAGAGGTCCAGCCACCAGCGCATTCATGCTGTGCACGATGCGTTTTCCACCGTAGGGAATGAGTTCCACTTCGGTGCTGATGCCAGGCTCAAAACGCACTGCCGTTCCAGCAGGCAAATTCAGGCGCTTGCCGTAAGCCTCTGCACGGTCAAACTTCAGGGCGCGGTTCACCTCGAAGAAATGCGTGTGGCTCCCCACCTGAACCGGACGGTCTCCGGTGTGGGACACCTTCAGGGTGGTGACGGGTTTGCCAGCGTTGAGTTCTATTTCGCCGTCTTGCAGGAAAGATTCACCTGGGATCATTTAAGCACCTCCGGGATTGCCGAGAGCCGAGGGCCGAGGGCCGAGGGCAAAACATCCTGCATGTGACTATCCTCCAGCTGCCTCAAAGGACAATCAGGCAAATGCTTAAGCGTTTTTAATGCTCTCAGCCCTCGGCCCTCGGCCCTCGGCCCAGCCTCCCCTTGCAGGGGAGGAGCGAAGCGGATGGGGTCAGCGAATCGGATCATGCACCGTCACCAGTTTGGTTCCATCGGGAAAGGTGCCTTCCACCTGGATTTCGTGCAGCATTTCCGGGATGCCTTCCATGACATCTTCGCGGGTCAGGACGGTGGTGCCCAGGCTCATGATGTCTGCAACGGTGCGGCCATCGCGAATCCATTCCAGAATTTCTGCGGTGATGATGGCACTGGCTTCGGGGTAATTGAGTTTCAGGCCCCTGGCCTGTCTTTTGCGGGCCAGTTCTGCCGCCAGGTGAATCAGGAGTTTTTCGGTTTCGCGTTCGGTCAGTCGCACACTCTGCTCCTTTTTGGAAAGTCCGTTCAAGCCTATGGGGTTAATCTTACATTTTGTGCATCAATTTGTGAACACTTTGCATAAATAAAAGAAAAATGCTCTGGAAATTTTACTTAAATCTCCAGAGCGTCACAAATTCAGAACACAAGCAACAACAAAATCAAACGGTGATGAACCTGCTGACCGTGTCCACATCGTCGGTGTGGGTTTCTCCGGTGTGGGTGATCACCCCGCGTTGCAGCACGTAATAGCGCTCGGCAAAATTCCAGGCAAAATCCAGGTATTGCTCCACCAGCAGCACCGAAACTTTCAGTTCACCCCGCACCACCTTGAGGGCCTCTCCAATCTGCTGGACCACATTGGGCTGAATCCCTTCGGTGGGTTCATCGAGCAGCAGCATCTTGGGGCGCATGGTGAGGGCACGGCCAATGGCCAGTTGTTGCTGCTGGCCTCCAGAGAGGTTGCCCCCTTTGCGGTGCAGCATCTCTTTCAGCACCGGAAAAAGGTCGTAAATGAAGTCCGGGATGCCTTTCTGTGGGGTGGCATTGAGGCCCATCAGGAGGTTTTCCTCGACGGTCAGGTGGGGCAGGATGCCCCTTCCCTGAGGGACATAAGCCAGTCCCCCTCTGGCCCTTTTGTGGGGGGCATGGCGGGTGATGTCCGATCCATCAAACACCAATTTTCCATCCTGCACGCCATGCAGACCGGCCAGCACCCGCAGCATGGTGGTCTTCCCCACCCCATTGCGGCCCAGAAGCGCCACACCCTCACCGGGCTTCACTTCCAGATTGACATTCCACAGCACGCGGGATTCGCCGTAACTGGCATTCAGGCCTTCCACTTTAAGCATGGGCTTCCTCCTTGTGGCGGCCCAGGTACACGGACTGCACTTCCTCGTTGTTCCTGACGGTGTCCAGATTGCCCTCGCAGAGCATTTTGCCCATGTGCAGCACGCTCACATCGGCCTGCAGCAGTTCAATGAAGGTCATGTCGTGGTCAATCACAATGATGGTGTGCTCTTTTGCAAGTTCCTGAATGAGCTGAGCGGTCAGGGCGGTTTCCTGCACGGTCATGCCTGCGGTGGGTTCATCCAGCATGATCAGGGGCGGGTTGGCCGCAAGCACCATGCCGATCTCCAGCCACTGCTTTTCACCGTGGGCGAGGTGGCGGGCCTGCATGTCTGCTTTTTCTTCCAGACGCACCTTTTTCACGACATCTGATACCCGGTCTGTTTCTTCTTTCGCCAGGCGGGTTTTCAGGCTGCCCCAGAACCCTTTGCTTTTTCGGGCAGCAAGTTCCAGGTTCTCTTTCACAGACAGGTTTTCCAGCACACCTGGGGTCTGGAATTTGCGACAGATGCCCAGTCCGGTGATGCGGTACTCGGGCGTTTTAGAGATGTCTTTCCCCTGAAAGAAAATCTGCCCCTGGTCTGCCCGCACCTTGCCGATCACGGTGTCCATCAGGGTGCTTTTGCCTGCCCCGTTGGGACCCATCAGGATGCGCACCTCTCCAGGCTTCACCGAGAAATTCACGTCGTTCAGGGCCACAAAGCCGTCAAACGAGACGGTGAGCCCTCTGATTTCCAGCAGTGCGCCCGTCTGTTTCTGCATGAGATCAGTCACCGTGAACCTCCTTGAAGGTGGGTTTCTTGCTGGCTTTAAAAAGTTTAGGCAGCTTCCAGCTCTGGGGAGGGAACAACACCACCAGCATGAACAGTGCCCCCATGATGTAAAGCCAGGCATCAGGGAGGGCGGTGGAGATGCGGTCCTTGGCGAAGTTGATCAGGACCGTTCCCAGGATGGCCCCCATCAGGCTTTCGCGGCCTCCGATGGCGGCCCAGACCACCATTTCGATGCTGGGCACCACGCCCACCATGGCTGGGCTGATCACGCCCACATGCAGGGTGAAGAGGGCTCCTGCCACCCCTGCCAGAATCCCGGCCAGGGTGAAGGCAAACACCTTGTAAGGCACAGGGTCATACCCGAGGTAACGGGAGCGGTTTTCTCCGTCCCGGATGGCCAGCAGGGTTTTGCCGAAATAGGTGCGCTCCAGCAGGATGCCCACCCCAAAGGTCAGGGCCACAAAGCCCACCGTGATCCAGTACAGGATTTTCTGCATTTCGGGGGTGCCGTAACTGGCCCCGAACAGGGTGGTGAAGTTGGTCAGGCCGTTGAACCCTCCGGTCACGCCTTGCTGGCTGGTCAGGAGGGTGGCAAACGCCAGGGCCACCGCCTGGGTGATCAGGGACACGTAAACGCCCGTGATGCGCCTTCTGAACAGCAAATTCGCCATGATGAAACTGGCAATCCCTGGGATCACAAAGATCATGGCCACAGCAAAGACAGGACTCTTGAAGGGAGCCCACCATGCAGGGAGGTCACTCATGCCGTTCCACATCATGAAATCGGGAATTTCACCTGCAGGGAGGCCCATGAGTTTCAGGTGCATGGCGATGGCGTATCCACCCAGCCCAAAGAACACCCCCTGACCCAGTGAGAGCACCCCACCTTTTCCCCAGCACCACACCAGACCGAGGGTGACCAGGGCCAGGGCCAGAAAACGTCCGAGCAGAGACAGGTTGTAGCCGTCCAGCAGCGCTGGAGCGGCAGCCAGCACCAGAAACAGTGCGGCCATGAAAGGCAACGTGAGCTTTTTCATGTTACGCCTCCTCCAGGGCACGGGATTTGACCACCACAATGCCCCTGGGTTTCCATTGCAGGAAGGCCACCACCACAACCAGCAGCAGCACCTTGGCGAAAGAAACACTGGTGAAGGTCTGCAAACCTGCAGAGAACAAACCCACCACGAAAGAAGCAATGGTGGTTCCGGCCAGGCTGCCCAGACCACCCAGAATCACCACCAGGAAGGCGTCCACGATGTAGCTCTGTCCCACGGTGGGGGTCACGGGAGAGATCAGGGCCAGTGCAGCGCCCCCCAGTCCGGCCAGTCCTGCACCAATGGCAAACACGGTCATGTCGATCAGGCGGGTGTTGACCCCCAGTGTGGAGGCCACTTCACGGTTCTGGTTGACGGCCCGCACCAGCATGCCCAACTTGGTTTTGTTGATGAGCAGCAGCAGGCCTCCCAGAATCAGCAGGGCCAGCACGATCACAAAAATCCTCACGTGGGGGATGGTCAGACCAGACAGTGCACCAGAGAAGTTGATGGCCCCACTCAGCCATGCAGGGGCCGTCACTTCCACCCCGGTGGGGCCGAAAATCTGGCGTGCAGCCTGTTGCAGGATCAGGCTGAGGCCCCAGGTGGCCAGCAGGGTGTCCAGCGGTCTGCCGTAAAGCCTGCGGATCAGGGTGCTTTCCAGAACTGCACCCAGCAGGAAGGTGCCCACAAAAGCCAGAGGCAGGGCCAGCCACAGGGAAGCTCCACTGGGGATGATCTGGTGGGCCAGGAAGGCGAGGTATCCGCCGATCATGATGAATTCGCCGTGTGCCATGTTGATCACGCGCATCAGCCCAAAGCTGAGCGCCAGACCGAGGGCCGCAATCAGCAGGATCGAGCCAACGCTCACCCCGTTGAAAAGCTGTCCCAGAAAAAGTGCGGTTTCTCCCATAAATGACTCCTTCAGAAGGTCAGGGGCCTTTAGCGTTTTACCCGCCCAGTGCTTTTCAGGCATCTGGACGGGTGAAAACCTGTGGGGCAAAGCCCCTGTGAAATCAGGGTTTGCAGGTCTTGCCAGGGAAGGCCAGGGCGTCGTAGGGCTCGGGTTTCAGGTTCTTCTTGCTGTCCCAGAGGATCTTGAACTGACCGTCTGCTTTGAGCTGGCCCACGTAGGCGGTCTGGTACAGGCTCTGGTTGGCATCGAACTTGATCTTGCCCATGGGGGTGGTGATTTCCTTGATGGACACGGCGGCTTTGCGCACCTTGTCGGGCTCAAAGCTCTTGGCTTTTTCCACGGCGGCTTTCCAGATGTACACGTCCACATAACCGTGAATCATGGGGTCGGTGATCAGCTGTTCTTTGCCGTACTTGGCGGCGTAAGCCTTGATGAAAGCCTTGTTGCTGGTGTTGGGCAGGCTCATGAAGTAGTTCCAGGCGGCATAACTGCCTTCCAGCAGCTTCGGACCGATGGCCTTGGCTTCCTGCTCTGCGATGGAGAAGCTCATCACGGGGTAGTCCTTGGCCGTGAGTCCTGCAGCGGCCAGTTGCTTGAAGAAAGCCACGTTGGAGTCGCCGTTGATGGTGTTGAAGATGATGGCCGGACCACCCGCTTTGATCTTGTTGATCACGCTGGAGAAGTCGGTTCCGCCCAGGGGCACGTACTCTTCACCGGTCAGGGTGAGCTTGTCGTTCTCGATGTGCTTTTTCACGATCAGGTTGGCGGTTCTGGGAAACACGTAGTCAGATCCGACCAGGAAGTACTTCTTGAAGCCTTTTTCCACGGCCCAGTCGAAGGCTGGCAGGATCTGCTGGTTGGGCTGCGCACCCGAGTACATGATGTTGGGGCTGCACTCGTTGCCCTCGAACTGCACGGGGTACCACAGCAGGTTGTCGAGGCGCTCGAACACCGGCAGCATGGCTTTGCGGGAGGCGCTGGTCCAGCCGCCGAACACAGTGGAAACCTTGTCCTGCTCGATCAGTTTCTGGGCTTTCTGTGCGAAGGTGGCAGGTTCACTGGCCCCGTCTTCGATCACTGAGGCAATGGTCTTGCCCATCACGCCGCCTTTTTTGTTGATCTCTTCGATCGCCAGCAAGGTGGCGTTCTTCACGGTGATCTCGCTGATCGCCATGGTTCCGGTGAGGGAGTGCAGCACACCCACTTTCACGTCTTCTGCCTGGGCTCCTGCGAGCAAACCCACGCTGAGACTGATGATGGCAGACCCAGCAACTTTATGCAGTAAACCTCGGCTTTGTTTTGCGAAAAAATGCATGTACCAACCCCCTGATGCGATTTTATGCAGACTTTCATCCACGCCTGCAGTATAGGGAGGGAAACACAGAATTGTCAACAAAATGACTGATCTTGAAAAATTTTTATTTGCAATCAAATGTTTTTCAGGGCTTTTCGTCGTCTCATAGGGAATTTCCTAGATTCTATACATTTGCAGAAAAAAGTTCAGTCAAAATAAATTTGCCATTCCAGAAGATTCGTGCTTAAATATACCTTGGAAGAGTATCCGCTGCGAAAAGCAAGAAAATACACCCAGATCATGCCTCTGGGCGCTTTTTGCTGTCTGCAGGTTGTGCGATTTACAGGTGCGGTTTGACTTGCAGGTACAATGCACCCAAAGGGGAACCTCTGAATGGAAACCGCAGGAAAAACCTCCAGCCCACCCCTCGCTTTTGAAACCCAGGAGCAACTTGAAGCCTGGCTGCAACAGCACCACCAGACCCACACCGAATTGTGGGTGCGCATGTACAAAAAAAGCTCGGGGATCCCCAGCGTCACCTGGGACGATTGCGTGGTCGCCGCATTGACCTGGGGCTGGATTGATGGCATCCGCAAATCCCTGGACGAAACCTCCTTTGTGCAGCGCCTGACCCCACGCCGCTCCAGGTCCAGCTGGTCCCAGAGAAACTGCGAGATTGCAGAACGCCTGATTGCAGAAGGCCGCATGCAACCTGCGGGTCTGGCACAGGTGGAGGCCGCCCGGCAAGATGGACGCTGGGAGCAGGCTTATGCCGGTCCCGCCAGCATGGTGATCCCGGAGGATTTTCTGGCAGAGTTGCAAAAGCACCCTGCAGCCCAGCAAGCCTATGAACAACTGGAACGCAGCACCCTGTTCGCCATCTACCACCAGCTCCAGACCGCCAGAAAACCCGAAACCCGCCAGAAACGCATGGCAAAGTGGATCGAGCAGCTCTCTCAGGGCAACAAGTCTTCCTGATCTTGCAGGTCACAGGCATGACCTGTTCACCAGAAAACCGCTGAAACACCTGCCTCCCATGGGCCAAAAAGCTCCAGGAAAATCCGCTCAGGACCTCAAGTTGATGCGGGTTTGATCCTTCACTGACCGTGGGGCCAGAGCCCAGATCTGCCAAGGATTGTTTTCTGAACAACAGAAGACTATCCTTGGAACATGACCGGTAAATCCAAAACCAGCAGCCCCACCGTGCGGGACATTGCCCAGAGGGCAGGGGTGTCGCTGGGCACCACTTCACGGGCGCTCAACAACCAGCTGGGCATCAACGACGACCTCAAAGCCCGCGTCCTCAAAGCAGCGGAAGAACTTGGTTATGATTTTTCAAACCTGCGGCAGTCGCGGTCCATCAAAAGGATCACCTTCATCTACGACCGCCAGCACAACACCCTCTCCAACAACCCTTTCTACTCCACCGTGCTGCACGGCGTGGAAGATGCTTGCAATGCAGAAAAGATCTCCCTGACCTTCACCTCCACCAGCCAGGAAGAGGGCATCACCGACCGCCTGAAACGCGACGAGAGCGACGCGCTGCTGTGTGTGGGGGCTTTTGAACCTGAGCAACTGCAGGAAATCCGTGAACTGGGCATTCCGGTGGCGCTGGTGGATTTGTGGCACCCCGAAATGAACAACGTGAACAGCGACAACTTCGGGGGGGCTTACCTGCTGACCGAGTTTCTGATTCAGCGGGGCTACAAAAGGATTGCTTTTGTGTGCGGTCCAGAATCCCATTACTCGATCACCCAGAGGCGTCAGGGCTACCGCTACGCCCTGATCACCCACCACCTCGAACAGGACCCGGATCTGGAGGTGTTCCGCGATCCCATCATGTGGGAGGTGGAAGGCACCGACAATGCGGTGAAGAAACTGCTGAAGCTGAAAAACCGCCCGGATGCCATTTTCTGCTGGAACGATGCCACGGCCATTCAGGCCATCCAGACCTGCATGGAGGCCGGTCTGAAAGTGCCCGAGGACATTGCAGTGGTGGGGTTTGATGATTTGCCCACCGCCCGCACCTGCTTTCCGCCACTGACCACCGTCCGGATCAACAAAGAAGCGCTGGGACGGCGTGGCGTGGAACTGCTGTTGCAGCGTCCCAGTGAACCCACCCAGGTGATTGTGCCCACCAGTCTGGTGATCCGTTCCAGCACGCGCTGATGTTCTGCAAATGATGCTCTGAAAAAACACCCCCCACAGGAAACGCCTGTGGGGGATTGTGGTTCAACGCCGGTAGCGGATCAGCCAGTTGAAAGCGTCCATGGTGCCATAAGCGGTTTCCCATCCAGCCTGATGGTCTCCGGTGGGCACCTCTGTGAATTTCACCTTGTTGCCTCCTGCGGCCAGAATGCCGTTCACCATGTTGCGGGTGTACTGCACGCTGGTGGTGTTGTCATTGGTGGCATGGAAAGCCCACACGGCCAGATCTTTCAGGCGGGAAGCGTGGTTGGGACTGCCTGAACCTGCAATGGGAAGGATGGCCCCCCACTGGTTCGCACGGGTCATTGCGGCCCACCAGACCCCCTGACCTCCTCTGGACAGGCCTGCGAAGTACACCCGGTCCGGGTCCACGTTGGGCAGGGTCGCCACCAGGTTTTCAATGAGTTTCTGCAAGGCGGTCATGGAGACGGTTTCCGGGGTGGTGTCCAGGTTATACTCGGGAATTCCGGTGCTGGCCCAGCGAATGGCCACGGGCGTTTGAGGGGCCAGCACATAGGCGGCCTGCACCTTCTGGTAATTGGGGTCTGTGAAGTACTGAGGGCCGTTGTGGGTGCCAGCCATCATTTGCAGCACATTGTCTGTGCCTGCTTCTCCAGAGCCGTGCAGATGGATGATCAGGGGGAGTTGGTTGCTGCTGGGCTGGGTGGTGGGTGTGTAAAGCTGGTAAGGCAGGTTGAAATTGTTCACCGTGATGCTGTTTTTGGCCCAGCTTCCTCCGGTTCCCACCGTGGTCGCTGCGGCCAGTCTGGAAATGGCATTGCTGCCCGCCACAGGCTGAATGCGCCCGTAAACCCCCATTTCCCACAGGGAGGAGCCGTAACTGGTGGCCCGCTTGATGCTGTAAAGGCGCACATAGCGGGCCTGGGTGGGCGCAAGGTAAATCTGGTCGGTGCCCCCATCTGCTGCGTAGTTGCTGTGCACGGTGGTGAAGGTGGTTTTGTCCAGCGAGACCTGCACCTGGTACTGCGAGGCGTAGGCCGCTTCCCACTTGAGTTCAACCCTGTTGATGGTGCGGGTCTGGCCCAGATCGATGGTGAGCGACTGGTTGTCTGCGTAACTGCTGCTCCAGCGGGTGTTCAGGTCACCATCTGTCACGTTGGCAGGTGCGTTCTGGGTCGATTCCTGCGAAGAGGCCGTGACCGGGCGGTTCAGGGCCAGATTGAGGTTGATGTTGAGGTCGGTGCGGTCCTGCGAGACGACTTTTGCGTCGCTGTAGGTGGTGTTCAGGGCAGCAGTGGTGTTGCTGTTCTGGGCGCTCTCAGCCCACACCATGAACCAGGACCAGCGGGGCTGGGCGGCCAGCAGTGCAGGACTGGGCACCTGGGTGACTTCGGTGAGGGCAATGGGACGGCCCCCAGACAGGGACACCAGGGTGCTGTAGTCTGTGCTGGAAGGTGCGGCTTTGCTCCAGACATTCAGGCCCAGAGCGTCCACATAGCCCTCTCCCGGCCAGTAATCCGACACCGTGCCCATGTTCACGTCTTTGACGTTCCACACCCAGATCAGGTTGCTGAGGCCCTTCGTTCCGGTCAGGTAATCGCGGGTGATCTGGTAGAGTTTGCGGCTGCCGTTTGCCCCCGGACGACCCCCCCACCAGCTCCAGCCATCGTTGAGGTCCCGTCCAAAACGCCACAGCACGGGCACATTGTTGTTTTTGAGGTCCTGCAAAGAAGGCACAATCCTGTCCAGGCGGGCCAGCCATGCGTTGTACAGGCCCGTTCCAGGGGTGATGAGTTGCGACCACTGGGCGTCCGTCAGGTCGGCCAGAATGCCGTTTGAATCCCAGTTGCAGGGCTCTGTCACTGTTGGGGGGCAGACATTCCAGGTCAGGGTGACCAGGGATCCTGCCTGCCACTGTCTTTTGGCTTCGGCAATCAGGGTGGGGCGGGCCGCAATGTCACTGCTGCTGAAGAGGAAATCTCCGCCCCACACTGCAGGGGTCTTGCCCGTGGTGCTTTGCACATAACGGGTCCACCTGGTGGGATCGCTGTTGGGCTCCCGGTTGTGCTGCCCGGACAGGACTTTCACGCCACGGGTGGTTTTCAGGGTTTCCAGCAACTGGCTGGTGGTGTCCGAGATCAAATCCTGAGGGATCACCTGACTGGATCGTTCCGTGTGGGTCTGGGGGTTCAGGCTGCCACAGGCACCCAGCAAGACGGGAAGAAGAAGGAGGGCTGTTTTTTTCATCGTTTTCCTTTCGCCAGAAAACCAGACCCGAAAAAATCGGATCTGTTTGCAGGTTTAATGCATGGATCATTGGAATGGGAGGCATCAAAAGCCGCCTCCCATTCCAGAAATCACTTGTTGAAAACGGACACGTCCCACAGAGAGAAACCGTAAGCGTTGGACCGGGTGATGCACTGGATTTTGATGTAGCGGGCGCTGGTGGCCGTGAAACTCAGGCTGTCGTTGCCGCCATCTCCTGCGGTGGTGCTGTACACGGTGCTCCAGGTGGTCTGGTCGTTGGAGACCTGGATCTGGTAGCTTTTGGCATAAGAGGCTTCCCAGGCCAGTTGAACGTTGTTGAAGGTCCTCTGGCTGCCCAGATCGATGGTGATGGACTGGTTGTCGCTGAAAGCACTGCTCCAGCGGGTGGTCAGGTTCCCATCTGTCACATTGCTGGCTGGGTAACTGCTGCTTTCCACAGAAGAGGCAGCTGCAGGACGGCCATAGGCGATGTTCAGCTCATCTCGGGTCAGCACGTTGGCGGCCTGATGGGTGGCGGTCAGGGTGGCGGGGGTGTTGACGGTCTGGGCATACTCGGCCCAGGTCATGAAGTAGGCCCAGCGGGGCTGTGAGGTCAATTGTGAGGGGCTGGGAACTTTGCCCACTTCTGCCAGAGCAATGGGTTTGCTGCCTGCAATGGAGAGCATGGAATTGTAATCGCTGCTGGTGGGGAAATCCTTGTACCACATGTCCACGGAGGCCACATCCACGTAATCTGCTCCGGGGTAGTAGTCTGCAAGGCGGTCCATGCCCACATCTTTGACGTTCCACACCCAGATCAGGTTGGTGATGCCTTTGGTTTTGACCAGGTAATCGTAGGTGATCTGGTAGAGTTTTTTGCTGCCATTCACGCCGGGACGCCCACCCCACCAGCTCCAGCCATCGTTCATTTCGTGGATGGGTCTGAACAGGGCCTGCACCCCGTTGTTCTTGAGGTCCTGCAGGTAGGGCACAATTTTGTCCAGGCGGACCTTCCAGGCGTTGTTCAGGGCACTTCCTGGGGTGATCAGCTGGCTCCACTGGGCATCACTGAGGTGGCTGAGGATGCCGCCCGAGTCCCAGTTGCAGGGCTCACTGACGGTGGGGGGGCACACGTGCCAGGTCAGGGCCACCACAGCCCCACTCTTGAACTGCGCTTTGGCCTGGTTGACCATGGTCTGGCGGTTGTTGATGTCGTCCTGCAGAAACAGGAAATCTCCGCCCCACAGGCCAGGGGTTTTTCCGGTGGTGCTCTGAATGTAGCGGGTCCATTTGGTGGGGTCGCTGTTGGGTTCCCGGTTGTGCTGTCCTGCAATGGTGTACTTGCCCGAAATGCTCTTGATGTAATCCAGCACGCTGGACTGTCCAGGAGAGAGGGCCTGTGGAGCGGCAACCTCGGGGGCTGTGGTGGTGCTGCAGGCGGCCAGGGCAAGCGGGAGCAGTAAGGCAATCCAGGGGTGTTTCATGTTTCTCCTTGGGCGAAATGAGAGCAGGCCAATGAACAAAAAGACTTGTTCATGCGTAGTTATGGGTTTTTGGAAGCCCACAAGCGCATGGTTGGCATATGGTTGGCATGCTGTCTGCATCAAGGAGAACAACATGCCAGATCATCCCCCATCAAATGGTGTGTGGGATGCACTTGGGTTGTTGGAACAAAAACAGTGTACAAATTGTTTCAGGAATTGTCAAGATTTGTTTTCAATACAATTAATATATTGTTCATGAACAAAACAAAAGGGGTGGCCAGAGCCACCCCAGAATTGCTGTCCAATGGATTTGTGCTGCAGCGTTTGTTTTGAACGTCAGCGGTTCACCAGCATCCTGAATTCCAGCGGTTCTGCAGCACCCAGTGCAGACACCCGCACGGCTGCCGTTTTCAGGCCCGCTGCATGCACCACGCGCACCTCTCCCGGACGCAAATCCAGGAAATTGTCCGACCAGGACACCCCTGCACCAGCGCTGAGCCACACACCCTTGACGGGATGGTCCGAAGAAAGCTGCACCACACCATCCTCCTGAACATCCACCTTCAGGGAACGTGGAGCAAAGTCAAAATGCTTGTAGGGCTCGGGGAAATGGCTGGCCCGGGCCACCACTTCATCCTGGTCCAGCAGCTCTGCAAAATACACCATCGGCTGCTCAGACACCTGCCAGGAAGACACATCTGTGCGGCGGGCAGGAAGGGCATTCACGGCCTGCACAGCCTCTGCCACTTTTTCACCTTGCAGGGTGTAAGCGTAGCGTTTCAGCTGCAGGGTGCGGCTTTCCCGCAGGCTGCTGCACAGCCAGGTTTCCAGCACACCATCTTGCAAGTGAATTCCCACCGTGAGGTCCTGCAATTCCCGTTTGATGGTGTGGTAAGCAGGTTTCACAATGCCAGCAGAGTCAATGATGGCCCAGCTGGAAACCGGCCAGCAGTCGTTGAGTTGCCAGACCAGCGCACCAGACACCGCATATTTGCCCGGACCCTCAAAGCGCCGCCTGAAATCCCGGTAGGCGTAACGCATGGCTTCTGCCTGAATGAGTTGCGTGTTGTACACGTACTCTTCCAGGTTCCGGTGTCCCCGCACATTCTCTGCCTGATACACCGCCAGCCTTCTGGCCCCATCCGGTTTGAAGTTCGGACCCAGTGCACGGGTATGGTGCACAAAGGTTTCGCTTTCCGGGAAGCGTTCATGCTCGGGCATGGATTGCTGCACAACCTCCACCGAAGGGGCAGACATCAGACCAAACTCGCTGACAAAGCGGCCCTCGTAATTTTTGTATTCCTGGTAAGGGGCCATGGGTCCGTGCCAGATCTCCCAGGTGTGTCGGTCTCCGATGGTCTTGTCGAAGACATCCGCGCCGCCATAAGGGCTGCCCGGCCAGTACAGGGTCTGGGGGTCCAGGGTTTCGCAGACCTCACGCAGCAGCACTTCATAGATGTGCTGGGCATGGAATTTGCTTTCGTCTCCGCCTGGACCATAAGCCCCAACGGCCTGGGCGATCTGGTAGTCCTCGTTGTTGCCACACCACAACGCCAGAGAAGCGTGGTTCCTCAGGCGTTTGACCTGCTGTTCAGCTTCCAGACGCACGCTGGCCCTGAACTTTTCATCTCCGGGGTACATGCCGCAGGCGAACATGAAATCCTGCCAGACCATGAGGCCCAGTTCATCGCAGAGGTCATAAAAGACATCGGCTTCGTAGATGCCCCCACCCCACACGCGCACCATGGTCATGTTGGCATCCCTGGCCTGCACCAGTCTGGCCCGGTACTGTTCATCGGTGACGGTGTTCAGCAGGAGGTGTTCAGGAATCCAGTTGGCTCCGCCCACAAAGAAAGCCTCGTTGTTGACCTCGAAAGTGAAACTGCTGCCCTTTTCTCCACGAACCGCTTCCTGCACCACCCGGATGCGCCTCAGGCCCGTGCGGATGGATTTTTCTTCCAGCAGTTTGCCGTGCTGGTGCAATTCCACCTGAACGGTGTACAGGGGCTGGTTTCCGCGACCACTGGGGTACCAGAGTTGTGGGCCATCCACCTCAAAAAGAAAAGAGGTCGGGGCCTGGGCAGCAAGGGTCTGTGACTGCACTTCGATGCCCTGCGGATTCAGCAGGCGCACATGCACCTGGGCCTCTTGCACATCACCTTCGAGTTTCACGTGTACTGGAATGAAGGCGGTTTGCAGATCTGGCGTGACCTCTGCAGGCACATGCACATCAGCGAGCTGCACGCTGTAGGCTTCCAGTTTCACAGCCTTCCAGATGCCAGAAGTCAGGATCACAGGACCCCAGTCCCAGCCGTAATGGTACTGGGCTTTTCTGAGGTACAGGCGGCTGGTGTCTCCGTTCCAGGCGGCCCGCACCCCTCCCTCTTTTTCCAGGGCATGGCCCACTTTGAGGGGACTTTCAAAGAGCACCTGCAGGGTGTTCTCTCCGGGCAGCAGCAGCCCTTTCACATCCAGCGTGTGTTCTGTGAACATGTTGTCGCTCCTGAGCACTTCCTGTCCGTTCAGAAACACTGTGCTGATGGTGTCCAGTCCCTCAAAAGTCAGGTGCAGATGGGGAGCTTCCAGGAGGTCTGCAGACACCTGGAAGGCGCTGCGGTACAGCCAGTCTGCTTCCCCGATCCATTGCACCTCCCGTTCATTGAGGCCGTAATAGGGGTCAACGATCAGCTGGTGCTGCAGCAAATCCTGCTGCACGGTGCCAGGGACTGTGGCACCATTCCAGCCTGTGTGGCTCCTGAAATCGTCCTGCAAAGCAGCAGCAGGATCGCGTTGTTTGAATTCCCAGTGGGTGTGCAGGGTCAGCGAGGTCATGGTTCATCCTCCGTGGGGATGGCATTGCCCCTGCAGGATGTTCCTGTCAGGGGAAAGAGGGACGGGAGGGTCAGTGGGTTTCCTCGAACAGCACAAAGGTGCCCTCGGAAACGGTGAAGGTGTTTTGCTGGGCAGACTTGACCCATTTGCGGGTTTCGGGGTCGTAAAAACGCACACTGAACTTCTGGAACGGCACCTGCACTTTCAGGTGCCCTCCTGCAGCATAAGCCGCAATGGTGGGGCCGAAACGGTAAGCATAGCCACCTTCGGTGCCTACATCCCCTTGCGGTCCAGCCTGGGCAAACAGTTCGGGCAGGAAACCCAGTTTCTGGTAGGCCACCCACTCTTCATCGGTGACATCGCCGAACTCGTCGTTCTTGTGGGTCCACAGCAAACTGGTGCTTCCGGTGGCAAAAGAGGCCAGGATCGCTGCAGTGATGAAATCCGCACGGGTCTGACCATCCAGCGCTTTCAGGGGAGCGTACTCTCCAATCATGGAGGGCTTCTGGAAGGTTTCCTGGGCCCAGCGGATGTAATTGCGGGCCACACTGGCCGCACGGTCCGGGTTTCTGACATCCCGGTAGGTGTGGATTTGCACCAGATCCACCAGCGGATCGCTCCACAGCTCTTCCCAGCGCACATCTCCGGTCAAGCTCTCGGTGATCAGGTGCTTGCTGTCGATCTTCTTGATCTCGGCAACGGCAAAGTGCAGCCAGCTGAGAGCTTCCTCGTGCTGGCCGGGGTAATCTGCAGCCACCCCATTGAGCTCGTTCATGGGTTCCCAGGCCAGGATGGCCGTGCTGTCCTTGTAACGGGAAACAATGTCCTGGATGCGCCTGGCCTGGTAGGGACGGGCGGCTTCACTGGTGTAGAAATCCTTGCCGGTCTTCAAAGGCCCACCGTTGGTGATCCCATACACGCTGGTGTCCAGCACGTTGCGGAACACCCAGTGGTCAAACAGGCACACGATCAGTTTGACGTGGTACTTCTCGGCCAGTTGCACGGTGAGGTCCAAACGCCGCACCTGCTCCCGGTCATACACCCCAAGTTGCTCTTCGTACTGGGGTTCAGGCACAAACACCCGCAGGGTGTTGACCCCCCGGTTGGCGGCCTGCCGGATGTAGGCTTCGGTGGACCAGGAGTCCCGGTTGTTGTCGGGGTTCATCACGGCGAAACGGTTGAGGCCATACGGAACGAAAGGTTTGCCGTCCAGTTCCAGCGTCCAGGGCTGGGTGGCAGAGCGGGTCACAAATCCTTCCGCCAGGGCTGCACCCCCCATCAGGAGGGTGCAGAGGAGCAGGCGGGAAAAGGTGTTCACTTGCACTGGCATTTTTAGTTGGCATCTCCAGTGTTTTTGAGGACCGGCACATCGGACAGAACGGTTCCGGTGATCTTCTGGTTGGGGTAAATCAGCAGCCCCACTTCACGCAACTGGTTCATGTTGCGCAGGGTCAGGTTGCTGGCCCAGCCGGAACGCTCGGCTTTGAAGGTGCTGGCTTTCAGGTCAAAGACAAGGGTGTTCCAGCCGGGTTTCACTTCCAGAGCGCTGGATTCCTGCCATTCTTTGGGCTCTCCAGTCATCAGGGCAAAGGCGGCTTTGATGGTATCGGTGGTGTTGTTGTACAGCTGGAAAGTGAGGGTTGCCGCTTTGCTGTAGTCCTGAGGGCTCTTGAAAGCGTTCATGGCGTAAGCCTTGTAATACTGACCATCCGGGGTTTTGGAGTTGTCGTAGTCGATTTTCAGCAGCGCAGTGGGTTTGTTGTCTCCCGTGTAGGCACCCAGGGCTTTTTTGGCCAGGCTGTCCCCCAGGGACAGCGGAGCAACCTTGACGGTGGCATTGTTGCCGAACCACTGGGGTTCACCCGCACGCCACTGGGACACCCCCAGAGGATTGAAAGGCACGCCTGGAGTCTGGGAGCAGCTGGCGAGCAGGAGAAGGGCAGAAACAGAAATCAGCATTTGGATTTTCATGACAGGCTCCTTGAAGGGATGAGAAGGGCAAGACGATGCCTGGAAGGGTTATTCCGTCACGGTGGTGTCGGTGGAGGGGGCAGACACCAGCACGTAATTCTTGATGCCCTGGTGCGGGTAGACCATCAGGGCCAGCCCCCGCACATCCTGCAAATCCCGCACTGCAACGGTGTTGGCCCAGCCTGAACGCTCTGCTTTGAAGGTCTGTTCGGTCAGGTTGAAGTTGATGCGGGACCAGCCGGGCTGGAAGCTGATCAGCTTGGATTCCTGCCATTCCTTGGTGGCGGTGGTGCTGACGGTCAATGCTGCGTCCAGGGCAATGCTGGTGGGGTTGAACACCTCGAAGGTCACGGTTTTCACCCCAGTGAAATTCAGGGATTTGCCAAAGTCCACCAGGGCATAGGCTTTCTTGAGGTCCTGGTCGGGATCGGATTTGGTGTTGTCAAAATCAATGCGGATCAGGCTCTCGGGTTTGCTGGCACCAGGGTAGCTGCTGAGGGCACTGGCGGCTTCAGGGGCACTGGCAGAAACCGCAGAAACCCCACTGGTGCTGTTGTACCCGAAACCGGAAAGTCCGGGTTTCCAGCTGGCCGGACTGGCAGCCTGCAGGGTGTTCACCGGAGCCGCACTCTCTTTGGTGATGGGCGCAGTGGCAGGGCTCTGGCTGACGGTGGGGGCGCAGGAAACGGTGAGGAGCAGCAGGGCGGTGGTCAGGTGCAGTTTGTTCATGATGGACTCCTTTTGAACGAGAAGATGGAGGGTTTCGGGCCATGAAAACCAGCAGCCAGCATCAGCCCTGAGAAAGGAGAGGGAGAGGTGCTGAAACGGACTGCTGGAGGAAAAGGGGCTTATGGGGTTTTGTGGATGGGTTCCTCATTCGAGGGGAAGACAGTTGACAGTTCACAGCGGGAAGATCTTTTTGCTCTCTGCCTTCTGCCTTCTTCTGCTCAGCCTTTGATGCCCGTGAAGGTCACACCTTCCACGAAGTAACGCTGGGTGAAGAAGAACAACACGAACAGGGGCAAAGTGAAGATCGTGGCGCAGGCCATCAGCGGTCCCCATTCCTGTCCGTTGGCTCCCTGAAACTGCTGCAACCCCAGAGACAGCGTGTACTGTGAGGGGTCGTTCAGGTAGATCAGCGGTCCCATGAAGTCCTTGAAGGCCAGCAGGAATTGCTGCAAAAACACCACGGCCATGGCAGGTTTGATCAGGGGCAGGATGATGCGAGAGAAAATGCCGAACTCACTGCACCCATCGATTCGGGCGGCCTCGGCAAGTTCATCGGGCATGGTCTGGATGAATTGCCGCATCAGAAAGATGTAGTAGGCGTTGCCGAAGAAAGAAGGCACGATCAGGGGCAGCAGGGTTCCGGTCCAGCCCAGGTCCCGGAAGATCAGGTAGGTCGGAATCAGGGTGACCACTCCGGGCAATAGCATGGTGGCGAGCACCACATTGAACACCCATTCCCGGCCCACCCAGCGGATTTTGGAGAACCCGTAAGCCACCAGGGCGGAAGAGAAAGCCGAGCCGATGCTGGAAAACACAGCGTAGTAGAGGGTGTTTTTCAGGTAATCAAAAAACGGGATGTTGTTCAGGGCTTTGTTGAAGTTCTCCCAGACCAGGGTGTGAGGGTAAAGGGTGGGCGGGTTTAAGAACACCTCGCTGTCTCCCTTCAGAGCGGTCACGATCATCCAGTACAGCGGCACTGCAAAACTCAGGGTGATCAGGCTCGCCACAATGAACGCAATCACGGTTCCGGTGACACGGCTCTTGTTGACGGAGATGCTGGACTGGCCAGCCGTTTCTTTAAGCTCGGTCATAAACCACCCATTTCTTGCTGGCGCGGAAAACGATGCCGGTGAAGGCCAGGATGCCCAGGAACAGCACCCAGGAAA